>NZ_JBFBAZ010000103.1:0-29141 GCF_040682475.1 Hamadaea sp. NPDC051192 | reverse complement strand
CGCTCGAGATCTAGACACCTCAGAACGTAGGAGCAGCAACGGCGTGCGCTGCGTTACGACACATCAGCTACCCACACATGTCGGTGGAGAGCCCAAGATTCGACCCAGAACCCTGATCCGCCGCAAAAACTAAAGCGCGGAAGGACCTACTCGTACGCGATGGCCTCCAGCACGTTGAGTCGGCTAGCCCGGATCGCCGGGAGCACGGCGGCCAGAATGCCGGCCACGATCGCGAGGATCAGCGTCGCGATCAGGTAGCCCCACGGGATGGTGAGTTTCAGGTAGTCCCCGCCGAAGATCTTCACCGCCGCGACGCCGAGGCCGACCCCGACGACCATGCCGAGCAGCGCCCCGAACACGGAGATCAGGATCGACTCGACGGTGATCATGCGGGCGGTGGAGCCGCGGCTGAGCCCGATCGCGCGGATCATGCCGATCTCCCGCGTCCGCTCGTAGATCGACAGCAGCAGCGTGTTCACCACCCCGAGCAGGGCCACGACGATGGCCAGCCCGAGCATGATGTTGAGGATCACCAGCACGATGTCGAGCACGCTGGTGACCGTGCTCAGCAGCTCGCTCTGGTCGACGACCGTCACCTCCTTGTTGTCGGCGAACAGCGACTCCAGCTGGGTGCGTACCGGCTCGATCTGGTCGTCCGAGGCCACCTGGACGTAGGCCGCCTGGGCGTTGGGCGAGGTGAACCCGGCCGCGTCGGTCTCGTTGAGCAGCGGGCCGGACCAAGCACTGGACGGCTCCAGGGTGGCCACGACCTTCTCCTGCTTCGGCCCGCCCCGCGCGGTGACGATGTCGACCGTCGAGCCGGCGGTCGCGTTGAGCCGCTTGGCGGTGGCGTCGTCGAGGATGATCTCGCCGGCGGTCAGCGGCCGGATGTCGCCAGAGGCCGGCTTCAGGGTGAAGATCTCGGCGGTGGCGGCCGGGTCGCCCGCAAGGATCTGCGTGGTCTGCCCGCCCACCCGGGCGGTGTCGCTCCGGTACGCGGCCGCCTGAGTGACCCCGGGGATCTCCCGGATCTGCTTCTGCATCCCCGGGTCGAAGCCGGCCGTCGCGCCGGCCGAGAAGTCGACCTGCACGATCAGCTGCGCCTTCACGTCGTTGGTGAAGACGTCGGTGAGCCCGGCCTTGGCCGACGAGGCGAACACGCCTCCGGCGGTCGCCAGGGTCACGCCGATCATCAGCGCGGCCGCGGTCAACGCCGTACGCCGAGGGTTGCGCCCGGTGTTGCGAGTGCCCAGCCGGGCCGGGACCGAGGTGCCGAACAGCGCGCCCAACGCTCGGGTCACCGGCCGGCTGAGCACCGGGGCCAGCATGATCACGCCGATGAACACCAGCAGCGCACCGCCGCCGAGGACGAGCCAGAGCGGGTCCTTCCACACCTTCGTCAGCCGCAGCACGAGGAACGCGACGCCGATGAGCAGCACGATCAGGCCGGCGATGGTGAGCTTCTTGAGCGGCTTGTCCGGCACGGCGGCTTCCCGCATCGCCGCGATCGGCGGTACGCGCGACGCCCGCAACGCCGGGACCAGCGCCGAGATCACCGTCACGAGGACGCCGACGAGCAGCGTCACGATCACGACATAGGGCTTCACCACGATGCCGGTGACGGGCAGGTTGGTGTTGGACGCCGCCTCCAGGCCCTTCTTGCCCAGCCAGCCGACGCCGCAGCCGATGATCAGCCCGGCCAGCGCGGCGACCAGGCCCAGCAACGCGGACTCGGTCAGCACCGAGCGGAGGACCTGCTGCTTCGAGGCGCCGAACGAGCGATAGAGCGCCAGTTCCCGCGTACGCTGCGCGACCAGGATCGAGAACGTGTTGAAGATCAGGAAGATGGCGACGATCAAGGCGATCAGGGCGAAGACGGTGAGCCCGGTCTTGAGCACGGTGATGAAGGGCTGGATGCTGTTGCCGGCCTCGTCGGTCGCCTCCTTGTTGGTGCGTACGTCGTAGCCGGGGCCGATCTTCTGCTCGATGCGGCTCTTCAGCTCGCTGTCGCTGACCCCGCTCGCCGCCCGGACGTCCACACTGGTGTACGCGCCGGTCTTGCCCAGCATCAGTTCCTGGGCGACCGGCATCGTGAACGCGACCGTCATCTCCCCGGCCAGGGAGTCCCGGCCGCCTTCGTACCCGAAGATCCCGGCGACGGTGAACGTCTTCTCCGGCTGCAACGTGATGACCTGCACCTGGTCGCCGATCTTCTTGCCGGCCTGCTCGGCCAGGTTCGCCGACAGGGCGACCTGGTTCGGCTGGGTGGGCCCGGTCCCGTCGCGCAGTTCGAGCAGACCGTCCTCGCCGGTCCACCCGACGCCGAGCCGGGGCGGCCCGGAGGTCGGGATCACCTTGCCGTTGTCGCCGATCACCCGGGCGCCGTCCGAGGCGACCTGCGGGGTCGCCTTCTCGACCCCGTCGACCGTGCCGACGGTGTCGGCGACGCTCTGCGGCACCGTCGCGGTGACCACGCCGGACTGCTGGTCGCTGACCTCCGACTTGCCGGTGACCTGCACGTCCAGATCGGAGTTGATGGTCGAGAACAGCCCGGTGAAGCCCTGGGCGATCGTGTCGCCGGCGATGAACGCACCGGACATGAACATGGTGCCCAGGATGATGGCCAACGCGGACAGCAGCAGCCGCAGCTTGTGCGCGAGCAGGCCGCGCAGCATCGCCTTAAACATCGGCGCCACCGGTCGCGGCGTCGGGACCGGACTGCCCTGGGTCGAGGCTCTTCATCTTGTCCAGCACCGTGCTCTCGGTCGGCCTGGCCAGCTCGTCCACGATGGAACCGTCGGCCAGGAAGATCACGCGGTCGGAGTAGGAGGCGGCCCGGGGGTCGTGGGTGACCATCACGATGGTCTGCCCGAAGTCGTGCACCGAGCTGCGCAGGAAGTTCAGGACCTCGCCGCTGGACCGGGAGTCGAGGTTTCCGGTCGGCTCGTCGGCGAAGATCACCTCGGGCCGGGCCACCAGTGCGCGAGCGCACGCGACGCGCTGCTGCTGGCCGCCGGACAGCTCGGTCGGCCGGTGGCTCAGCCGGTCGCCCAGGCCGACCGTGTTGATCACCAGGTCCCACCACTGCGGGTCGGGTTTGCGCCCGGAGATCGCCATCGGCAGCAGGATGTTCTCCTGGGCGGTCAGCGTCGGCAGCAGGTTGAACTGCTGGAAGATGAATCCGACCTTCTCCCGCCGCAGCTTGGTCAGCCCGGCGTCGCCGAGCCCGGTCACCTGCGTGTCGCCGATGAACACCTCGCCGGCGTCGACCGTGTCCAGGCCGGCCAGGCAGTGCATCAAGGTCGACTTGCCGGAGCCGGACGGCCCCATGATCGCAGTGAAGTGCCCCCGGTCGAACGCCGTGGTCACCCCGCGCAGCGCGTGGACCTGCGCCTCGCCGTGGCCGTAGACCTTCCAGATGTCCTCGGCCCGGGCGGCGGCCGGCTGGGTGGTTTCGCTGCTCATAGGCCAGATATTGCCGTAGAGATCCGGCGAATCGGGCAAACTCCGCTAAATTTCCCGCGCTTCCCGCGGCTCGCGGGACGGTCCGGCTACTCGCCCGGTTTGATCAGGCCCGACTCGTACGCATAGACGACCGCCTGGACGCGGTCACGCAGTTTGAGCTTGGTCAGCACATGACCCACATGCGTCTTCACCGTCGTCTCGCTGACGGTGAGGACCCGGGCGATCTCGGCGTTCGACAGCCCCCGAGCGACCTGGGCGAGCACCTCCCGCTCCCGCTCGGTCAACCCCGACTGCCCCTCCGGTACGCCCTCCGCCGACACCGGCAGCGCCGCGAACTGGGCCAGCAGCTGCCCCAGCAGCACCGGCGAGATCGCGGCGTGGCCGGCGGCGACCGCGCGTACCGCGCCGACCAGGTCGTCAGCCGGGGCGTCCTGCGCCACCAGCCCCCGAGCGCCCGCCCGCAGCGCTGCGACCGCGTGATCGCCGACCGGCTCGGCGGTCAGCACGAGCACGCCGACCGGCAGCCGCGCCCCGGTGACCTCCCGGGCCACGGAGACCCCGTCCCGCCGGGGCAACCGGGCCTCGACCAGCAGCACGTCCGGCAGCAGCCGCCGGGCCAGTTCGACCGCCTCGACGCCGTCCCCGGCCTCGCCGACCACGTGGATGTCGGCGTACGCCCCGAGCACGCTGCGCAGCCCGCTGCGGAGCATCGGCTGATCGTCGGCGAGCAGCACTCGCACCGGCCCGGACATCACGAGGGCAGACTACCGGGCACGTGCCAGCGACCTGCCTGATCTTGCCCGGTCAGACGGCGTCGGCGAGACGTTCGCCGTCCACGCCGCGCTGGGCCGCCAGCCGGGCGGTCCGGGCGTCGATCGCGGTGGTGATCGCGGCCTGTTCCGGGAACGGCGGCGGAGTGCCGCCGAACGCCGGGCAGAGCGCCTGATGCGAGCACCAGTTGCACAGGCGGCTCTGCTTCGGCCGGAAGTCGCGGGCCTGCGCCGCCTGCTCGATCGCCCGCCACAGCGCGATCAGCGTCTTCTCGAACCGCTCCAGCTCCTCGGAGTCGGGGGTGTAGTCGCAGACCTCCCGGTCCTTGAGGTAGACCAGGCGAAGTACGCGCGGCACGATGCCCCGCGTCCGCCACAGCACCAGCGCGTAGAACTTGAGCTGGAACAACGCCCGCGCCTCGAACGCCTCCCGCGGCGCGCCGCCGGTCTTGTAGTCGACCACGCGCAGATCGCCGGCAGGGGAGATGTCGAGCCGGTCCACGTAGCCCCGGATCAGCAGCTCGTCGTCGAGGGTGGCCTCGATCAGGGTCTCGCGTTCGGCCGGTTCGAGCCGGGTCGGGTCCTCCACGGTGAAATAGCCCTGGAGTAGCTGGGTCGCCTCGTCGAGGAAGCCGTCGTCGACGGCGAGCGTCGCCAGCTCGGGCGCCTCGGTCAGCAGCGCCTCCCACGCCGGCCGCACCAGCAACGCCGCCTCCGCCAGCGTCCGGCTCGACGCCGGCAGGTCGAACAACCGCTCCAGCACCGCGTGCACCAACGTCCCGCGCGCCTGGTCCACCGTGGGCTGCTCGGGCAGCCGATCGATGCTGCGCAGCCGGTAGAGCAGGGGACATGTCTTGAAGTCGGCGGCCCGGGAGGGGGAGAGCGTGGGCAGCGGCGTTGTCATGGCCCTCACCGTAAGGCAGGGGTACGACGTTCGGCGTCAGCGGATCTTCGGGCGTGCCGCCCGCGGGGGAGTGCCCGGTGCGTAGCATTGCGGCGATGGAGAAGCGCTCATGACCGCGCCGGGCGCGGGCGTCAGGGTGCCCGGGGACCAAGCGGACGCTGACCGCAGGGAGGTGGCCGCGTGAGCGAGGAGACCGAACACCCCAGGTCGCAGCGGGCTCCCGAGCCGCCGCCGGCGGTCCGCCCAGGGGTGAGCCTCGGCCGGTTCTTCGGCTTCCCGGTCCGGCTGAGCCCGTCCTGGTTCCTCATGGCGCTGCTGATCATGGTCAGCTGGGGATCACAGCTGGCCGTCTCGCACGGCTCGATCGGGTACGCGCTGGCCGCCGCGATGGCGTTCTCCCTGCTGGTCTCGGTGCTGCTGCACGAGCTGGGGCACGCCCTGGTCGCCCGGTGGCGCGGGGTCGGCGTACGCGGCATCACGCTGGACCTGCTCGGCGGGTACACCGAGATGGAGTCCGATCCCCGCAAGCCCTCCACCGAGCTGCTCTTCTCGCTGGCCGGGCCGCTGGTGTCGTTCCTGATCGGAGCCGTCGCGGCGGTGGCGGCCCTGCTCATGCCGCCGTCGCTGCTGCGCATCCTGATCTGGCAGGTGGCCTTCAGCAACCTCGTCGTCGCCGTCTACAACGCCCTCCCGGGGCTCCCGCTGGACGGCGGCCGCGCGTTGCGTGCCGCGGTCTGGGCGATCAACGGCGACAAGACCACCGGGACGATCGTGGCGGGCTGGTCCGGCCGGGTCGTGGCGGTGCTGACCATCGTGGTCGCCTTCGTCCTCTACGCGACCGGCCTCTACAGCGCGGTCGGGCTGATCATCGCGGCGCTGATCGCGTTCACCCTGTGGCAGGGCGCCACCGCCTCGATCAACCAGGCCAAGGTGATGGCCCGCTTCCCCCTGATCGACCCGGTACGCCTGGCCCGCCCGCTGTTCGTGGTGCCGACCGGCACCTCCCTGGCCGAGGCGCTGCGCCGGGCAGCCGAGCAGGGACGCCCGGCGGCCGCGCTCGGTGTCGCCGACGCGTCCGGCCGGCTGGTGGCCCTCGTCAAGCGGGAAGCGGCCGCGGCCGTCCCCGAACAGCGCCGGCCCTGGGTGCCCGTGGAGTCGATCGCCCGCGACATCGACAGCGTCGGCGTCATCGCGGCCGGCCTGCGTGGCGAGGATGTGATCCGGGCGGTCCAACAGCACCCGGCCGACGAGTTCCTCGTGACCACAGGAGAGGATGTCGTCGGGGTTCTGCACCTGGCGGACCTCGTCCAGCTGCTCGACCCGCGTGCCCGAAGGAGTGCTCAGTGAGCCAGATGCCCGATTTGAACGTCCCCGCGATGCCCGCCCGGCGCGGGCCGTTCGCGGTAGGCGACCGGGTGCAGCTCACCGACCCGAAGAACCGGATGCACACGATCGTCCTGGAACCCGGCAAGGCCTTCCACACGCATCGGGGCATGCTGGAGCACGACGCGCTCATCGGGCAGCCCGACGGCAGCGTCGTGGTCTCCTCCGGCGGGACGGCGTACCTGGCGCTGCGGCCGCTGCTGGCCGACTATGTGCTGTCCATGCCGCGGGGCGCACAGGTGATCTACCCCAAGGACGCCGCGCAGATCGTCTCCATGGGCGACGTGTTCCCGGGCGCGAAGGTGCTCGAGGCGGGCGTCGGCTCCGGCGCGTTGACCTGCTCGCTGCTGCGGGCCGTCGGCGAGCACGGCGAGGTGCACTCCTATGAGCTGCGCGAAGAGTTCGCGGCGGTCGCCCAGAAGAACGTGACCGCGTTCTTCGGCGCCGAACAGCCCAACTGGAAGCTGACCGTCGGCGATGTCGCGTCCTGCGACCAGACCGGCTTCGACCGCATCATCCTGGACATGCTCACCCCGTGGGAGGCCCTCGACATGGTCGAGAAGGCGCTGCTGCCGGGCGGGGTGTTCATCGGCTACGTCGCGACCACCCCGCAGTTGTCGGAGTTGGTGGAGGCGCTGCGGGAGAAGGGCAGCTTCACCGAGCCGTACGCCTGGGAGTCGCTGGTCCGCGACTGGCACGCCGACGGTCTGGCGGTACGCCCGGATCACCGGATGATCGCGCACACCGCGTTCCTCGTGCGGTCGCGGAAACTCGCCCCCGGGGTGACGCCCCCGCCTCGACGTCGCAAGCCCAGCAAGGGCGCTGAGGCGTACCAGTTGAAGAAGGCGGGACGGATCGCGGCACGGGAGGCGGTGGCGGATGGTGAGCCGGCGGACGGTGATCAGGCGTGACCGAGGCCGTCTTCCCCGACTGGGCGCCGTTCAAGGAGCTGGACGCGGCCGCGCGAGCCTATCTGCGTGACCCGGAGGTCGCGCTGGACTGTCTGAACAGCGCGCTGGCCGGGGCGCAGATCCTGGGCTTCACCCTGGAGCGGTTCGTCAACGAGTACAACGGCGTCTGGCAGGAGGTCGTGGTCTGCGACGGCTCGCGGCTGCTGCTGTGGCACGGCGAGGACACCGCGCCCGGCGAAGGCCCGGCGGGCTCGATGATCTCGTCGTTGCGGGTGGTGCCGTTGTCGGCGGTGACCGAGATCGGCTGCCGTCGCCGGCTGATCCGCACCGCGACCGGTCACCGGGTCGACGCGGTCGACGTCTACCTGTTGCTCAGTTCGGTCGAAGAGGCGACGGACGGGCCTGGGGTCCGGCACGACGCGCTGCGATTCGGCAAGACCCTGACGGACGGTGGCGTGGCCCAGATCGGCCGGCTGGAGGAGTTCGCGGAACTTCTCGCCGGACTGATCGGGCGACCGCTGTTGTGAGGTCGCGACCGCCGCTGTGAGGTTTCAGACGGCTCCGGCGGCCAACTCGGACCGGATCTCGTCACGTTCGTCCTCGGTCATCGGCTCGGCCGACGCGTCGGCGGCGCGGCGCACGTGGATGCACTCGCCGGGGCATTCCTTGGCCGCGTCGAGGATCTCCAGCCGCAGGTTTGCGGGCACCGTGACCCGGGCATCCTTGGCCAGCTGCAACTCGCCGGCCTCGTCCTTGACGTAGGCCAACCCGTCGACGTCGAACTCGAAGACTTCCGGGGCGTATTGCACGCACAACCCGTCACCGGTGCACAGATCCTGATCGACCCAGACCTGAAGTTCGCTGTCTGCCACGAGTCGACGGTACTCCACCGTCCGGCGGCCGGTCGCAGCCGGTGAGATCACGATTGCGTATGGCCGTGTCGGGAGGGTTTTATTGGGGCATACAGCGGCTAGTGTTAAGGCACAACCTGGCTCAACCCCCGGGGAGGTGGGACGTGGCACGCAGCGACGACGCGGATGCGCGCGCCGCACGGTGGGAGAAGGAGTCCAACGATCTCTCCACGCAGGTCGCGTTCCTTCAAGAGGAACTCGCCCTGCTGCGGCGCAAGGTGTCTGAGAGCCCTCGTCATGTTCGCCAGCTGGAGGAGCGGCTCGCCGCGACTCAGGCACAGCTGGCCCGGCTCACGGAGAACAACGAGCGACTGGTCGCCACGCTCAAGGAGGCGCGGGCCCAGATCGTGACCCTCAAGGAGGAGATCGACCGGCTGGCGCAACCGCCCAGCGGCTATGGGATCTTCCTGACCCGGCATGAGGACGGCACGGTCGACGTCTTCACCGGGGGACGCAAGCTGCGGGTAGCCGTCTCGCCCTCGCTGGACGTGTCGGCTCTGCAACGTGGTCAAGAGGTGCTGCTCAACGACGCCTTGAACATCGTCGACGCGCTCGGGTTCGAGCGCAGCGGCGAGGTGGTCATGCTCAAGGAGCTGCTCGAAGGCGGCGACCGGGCGTTGGTCATCTCGCACGCCGACGAGGAGCGCATCGTGTTCCTGGCGGAGGGTCTCATCGAGTCCCCGCTGCGGGCCGGCGACTCGCTCATGATCGAACCGCGCTCGGCGTACGCGTACGAGCGGATTCCCAAGAGCGAGGTCGAGGAGCTCGTCCTGGAGGAGGTGCCCGACGTCGACTACACCGACATCGGCGGCCTGTTCAACCAGATCGAGCAGATCCGCGACGCCGTCGAGCTGCCCTTCCTGCACGCCGAGCTGTTCCGTGAGCACCACCTGCGCCCGCCGAAGGGCGTGCTGCTCTACGGCCCGCCCGGCTGCGGCAAGACGATGATCGCCAAGGCGGTCGCCAACTCCCTGGCCAAGAAGATCGCCGAGAAGCGGGGCGAGGAGAAGCAGACCAGCTACTTCCTCAACATCAAGGGCCCCGAGCTGCTCAACAAGTATGTCGGCGAGACCGAGCGGCACATCCGGCTGATCTTCCAGCGAGCCCGGGAGAAGGCTTCCGAGGGCACGCCGGTCATCGTGTTCTTCGACGAGATGGACTCCGTGTTCCGCACCCGCGGCTCCGGCGTCTCCTCCGATGTGGAGAACACGATCGTCCCGCAGCTGCTGTCCGAGATCGACGGTGTGGAAGGGCTGGAGAACGTCATCGTCATCGGCGCCTCCAACCGCGAGGACATGATCGACCCGGCGATCCTGCGCCCGGGGCGCCTGGACGTCAAGATCAAGATCGAGCGGCCGGACGCCGAGGCGGCCCGCGACATCTTCACGAAGTACATCGTCGAAGGTCTGCCGTTGCACCCGGACGACCTCGCCGAGCACGGCGGATCGGCCGAGGCGTGCGTGCACGCGATGATCAGCGCGGTCGTCCTGCGGATGTACTCCGAGACCGAGGAGAACCGCTTCCTCGAGGTCACCTACGCCAACGGTGACAAGGAAGTCCTGTACTTCAAGGACTTCAACTCCGGCGCGATGATCCAGAACATCGTGGACCGGGGCAAGAAGATGGCCATCAAGGAGTTCCTCTCCTCGGGGCGCAAGGGCATGCGGCTGCAGCACCTGCTGGACGCCTGTGTCGACGAGTTCCGCGAGAACGAGGACCTGCCCAATACCACCAACCCCGACGACTGGGCCCGGATCTCCGGCAAGAAGGGCGAGCGGATCGTCTACATCCGGACGCTCGTCTCCGGCGGCAAGGGCACCGAGGCCGGCCGGTCGATCGAGACCGCCAGCAACACCGGCCAGTACCTGTAAGCAACTCCTCCGGCCCGGCTGCCCGCGTGGCGGCCGGGCCGGTTTTTTGCGTGCGCAGTGCCACGGACCGGTAGCGGGGAGTGCGATCGCCTGGACACCGTCTAGGCTCATTCATATGACAGTGCGCCGGATCATGGGGACTGAGGTCGAGTACGGCATCAGCGTGCCCGGACAGCCTCAAGCCAACCCGATGGTGACCTCCTCTCAGGTAGTCAACGCCTACGGCGCGCGACCCGAGCTGACCAAGGGCGGCCGGGCCCGCTGGGACTACGAGGAGGAATCGCCGCTGCGCGACGCGCGCGGCTTCACCTACACCGGCGCTGTCTTCGACCCGGCCGAGGCGCTCGCCGACGAGGACCTGGGCCTGGCCAACGTCATCCTCACCAACGGCGCCCGCCTCTACGTCGACCACGCTCACCCGGAGTACTCCACGCCCGAGGTGACCAACCCGATGGACGCGGTCCTGTGGGACAAGGCCGGCGAGCGGGTGATGGCCGAGGGCGCCCGCCGAGCCGGCACGATCCCGGGCGCGCCGCCGATCCACCTCTACAAGCACAACACCGACAACAAGGGCGCCAGCTTCGGCTCGCACGAGAATTACCTCATGCGGCGGCAGACGCCGTTCGCGGAGATCGTCACCTACCTGACCCCGTTCTTCGTGACCCGTCAGGTGGTCTGCGGCGCGGGCCGGGTGGGCATCGGCGCCGACGGCGCCCAGGCGGGGTACCAGATCTCCCAGCGCGCCGACTTCTTCGAGGTCGAGGTCGGCCTGGAGACCACGCTCAAGCGGCCGATCATCAACACCCGCGACGAGCCGCACGCCGACGCCGACAAGTACCGCCGGCTGCACGTCATCATCGGCGACGCGAACCTCTCCGAGATCTCCACCTACCTCAAGTTGGGCACGACCTCCCTCATCCTCGCCATGATCGAGGAGAAGGCGCTCACCCCGGATCTCAGCATCGCCGACCCGGTGGCCGAGCTGCGCGCGGTCAGTCACGACCCGTCGTTGTCCCATCGCGTACGCCTGCGTGACGGCCGTCGTCTGACCGCCCTGGACGTCCAGTGGGCGTACTACGAGCGCGCTCGGGCCTTCATGGACAGCCGGGGCCTGGACGACCAGACGGCGGACGTCCTGGACCGCTGGGAAGCCGTGCTGGACAAGCTGGGCCGCGACCCGATGCTGTGCGCCGACGAACTCGACTGGGTGGCCAAGCTGCGCCTGCTGGAGGGCTACCGCGAGCGGGAGGACCTCGGCTGGGCTTCGCCGAAGCTGCACCTCGTGGACCTCCAGTACGCCGATGTTCGCCAGGAGAAGGGCCTCTACCATCGCCTGGTGGCCCGGGGCGCGATGAAGACGCTGCTGCGCGAGGAAGACGTACGCCGCGCCATGACCGAGCCGCCGGAGGACACCCGGGCCTACTTCCGCGGCCGTTGCCTGGCCCAGTACGCGTCCGAAGTGGTCGCCGCCAGCTGGGACTCCGTCATCTTCGACATCGGCCGCGAATCGCTGGTCCGGGTGCCGATGCTCGAACCCGAGCGGGGCGTCAAGCGTGTCGTCGGCCCGCTGTTCGACCGCTGCGCCAGTGCGAAGGATCTGCTGGAGGCGCTGACAGCGGCCTCGTGACGCGGCGCCGGTTGACGCTCGTAGCTGATCGCAATTGTCGGTCTGGCGGGGTAGGTTTTACCTAAGACGGACGGCCGGGACCTACCAGTCCCGGCCTTGCCATCAGGGCGGCCTTTGCGGGCCGCCCCGACGGCACCAGCACGCTTCGCGGGCAGGGAGGGGCGCAATGGCCAGCCAGGACACAGGTGGGCAGGGTCAGGCCGGTCGCCGGCGCGAGAACGAGGTCGACGAGGCGGTAACGCCCGAGGTCGACCCGGAGATCGCCGAGCGGGTCGAACAGATCGGCGAGGACGTGGACGACCTGCTGGACGAGATCGACTCGGTGCTCGAGGAGAACGCCGAGGAGTTCGTCCGGGGATACATTCAAAAGGGCGGGGAATAGCCGCTAATGTCCGTTTCGCGCCGCGTCGTGGACGCAGGTGCTCGTTCAGCTGCCGTCGAGAGGTGAAGGGGACGACGTGACGTCCGGAGCAGAGTGGAACCGGGGCTTTCCGGCGGCGTACCACGCCGTGGGCATCAGCTCGTTCACGGAGTTCTTGAGCATGGCCGCGCCGGACCTGCTGCCGGGGCGTCGTCCCCTGCCGGCCGGGACGCACGCGGAGATCGCCCCGCACGCCACCACCATCGTGACGCTGAGCTGCGTGGACGGTGTCGTGATGGCGGGCGACCGGCGCGCGACCATGGGCAACCTGATCGCCAGTCGTGACATCGAGAAGGTGCACGAAGCCGATCCCTACTCGCTGATCGGCATCGCGGGCACCGCCGGCATCGGCATCGAGCTGATCCGGCTGTTCCAGGTGGAGCTGGAGCACTACGAGAAGATCGAGGGCGCCATGCTCTCGCTCGACGGCAAGGCCAACCGGCTCGCCGCGATGATCCGGGGCAACCTCGGCGCGGCGATGCAGGGCCTGGTCGCCATCCCGATCTTCGCGGGCTACGACCTCGACGCCAAGGACCCGGCCAAGGTCGGCCGGATCTTCAGCTTCGACGTGGCCGGCGGGGTCTACGAGGAGACCGGCTACGACGCCATCGGCTCCGGTTCGCTGTTCGCCAAGTCGGCGCTGAAGAAGCGCTTCCGGCCCGGCCTGACCACCACCGAGGCGGTCCGGTTCGCGATCGAGGCGCTCTACGACGCGGCCGACGACGACACCGCCACCGGCGGCCCCGACGTCATCCGGCGCATCTTCCCGGTCGTCATGACGGCGACCGCCGAGGGCACGCACCGGCTGCCGGACACCGAGACGGGCACGATCGCCGAGGAGATCATCGCGGCGCGCCACGAGAACCCCGGCGGCTGACCGGCCGAGGTCCGGCGCAGCGCCGGGAAGCTCTCGGCTGAGCCGGCCAGGAGCGCAGTCCACTGAGGATTCACCTGGAAGGGAGCAGGCCGCGTGGCCATGCAGTTCTACGCCTCGCCCGAGCAGATCATGCGGGATCGCTCGGAGTACGCGCGCAAGGGGATCGCGCGCGGCCGCAGCGTGGTCGTGCTCACCTACGAGCAGGGCGTCCTGTTCGTGGCGGAGAACGTCTCGACCACGTTGCACAAGGTGAGCGAGATCTACGACCGGATCGGATTCGCCGCCGTCGGGCGGTACAACGAGTTCGAGAACCTGCGTTCGGCCGGCGTCCGGATGGCCGACATGCGCGGCTACTCCTACGACCGCCGTGACGTCACCGGCCGCGCCCTGGCCAGTGCGTACGCCCAGACGCTGGGCAACCTGTTCGGCGAGAGCGGCAAGCCGCTCGAGGTGGAGATCTGTATCGCCGAGGTCGGCGCGACCGCGGCCGACGACCAGCTCTACCGGCTCACCTATGACGGCTCCGTCCAGGACGAGCCGGGCTTCCTGGTCATGGGCGGCCAGGCCGACGCGGTCGCGACGGTGCTGAAGGACCGGCACAGCGAGAGCGACTCACTCGGTCAGGCCCTGTCCCTGGCGATCGAGGCGCTCGCCAGCGTCGGCGGTGAAGGCGGGGCGGCCCGGGAGATCTCGGGCGACCAGCTGGAGGTCGCCGTGCTGGAGCGGGCTCGGCGGGGTCGGGCGTTCCGCCGGATCACCGGGAACGCCCTGAAGACCCTGCTGACATCGGCTCCCGCTGCGGCCGCCGCAACGGAACCCGAACCGGCGGCTGCGGCCGAGCCGGCGGGCGAAGGTTCGCCCGAGGAGTCCGGCGACACCGAGAGCTGATCATCACGCGACAAGCGCCCCGAGCCCACCGGCTCGGGGCGCTTTCGCTTGCGCTCGCCCGCCTCGCGCCCCCCGCTCGCGGCACTCCCCGCCGCGCGGTCGTTTCCTGCAGATCACGGTTATGCAGGCCAAAACCGGCCCGGGAGGCATGCGTAACCGTGATCTGCAGCGAACGGGGAGCGTCAGCGGGGAGGGGAGCGTCAGCGGACGAGGCCGCGTACCAGCCGCCACCAGGTGCGCACGAACGCGTTGTAGAGCCCGATCCCCGGCGGAGCCTCGACATTGGACGGCGTGAAGTCGGGCGTCAGCGGCAGCGCCGCATCACCGACCAGGCGCTCCGACTGCAACTGCCGCCGACGCGTACGCAGGAAGCCCAGGTTGCGCCAGATCCAGCCCCAGCCGCGTACCTTGGGCCGCAGCCAGCCGCCGGCGACCGCGGTCGCCAGCATGGCGAGTTCGGTCAGGGCCAGGACAGGCAGCAGAAGCAGGATCGTGCGCGTCCGGTAGAGCGTGAGCACGGTCAGCAGCCGGTTGCGTTCCAGCAGGTAGAACTTGAGGTCGTTGCGGGAGAACTCGTAGTGGTGCCCGACGACGGCGTCCGGCACGTAGACCGGGGCCAGCCCGCGCTGCCACAACCGCAGGCTCAGCTCGGTGTCCTCGTGGTACGCGAAGTACTCGGGTGCGAAACCGCCGAGTTCCCGCCACAGGTCGGCCCGGATGACGAAGGCGCAGCCGCTGAGCGTCGGCACCGTCGTGCGGGTCGCGTGGCGGTCGGCCGGCTCCTCGTTGCCGCCCGCCCAGGAGAGCCCGGCCACGTGCAGCGGGTTGCCCGCGGTGTTGATGACGTCGAGGCGGTCGGCGTGCCGGATCGAGGCCATCGCCGCGCCTACACCGGGTTCCAGGGCGACGGCCCGGACCTTGGCCAGCGCGTCCGGTGCGACGACCGCGTCCGAGTTGACGAACGCGATGGCCGTCGCCTCCGCGTCGGTGGCACCGAGGTTGCAGCCCCCGGAGAATCCGGTGTTCTCGGCCGGCTTGACGACGCGCAGACCGGGCCGGCGGGTGATCGAGGCGACCGACTCGCTGCCGTTGTCGACCAGGGTCAGCGTCACGTCGACGCCGGTGGAGGCGAAGACGGCGTCGACGGCTTCGGCCAGCCACGGCTCCTTGCCGTACGCGAGCATGACGACGTCCAGGCGAGCGTCGGCGGGGGTCTCCGTCATGTCAGCGCCGGACCAGTGCCAGGAGCAGCACCGCGAAGGACCGCCCGAGGTAGACCGTGGCCTTCACGGGGGAGTGGCTCGCCTTGCCCGCCACCCGGGCGCGCATGGCGACCGGGACCTGCCGCACGGTCAGCCCGCCGCGGACCGCCTGCACGATCGTCTCGACGGTGTCGCCGAGGTACTCGACCGGGAACCACTGTGCGTACAGGTCGATGCCTTTGCGGTTGGCCGCCCTGAAGCCCGAGGTGGTGTCCGTCAGCCGGGCCTTCGCGACCCGGGAGAGCACGCCGGACAGCACCGTCATCGCCCACGCCCGCGGCCCGCGTACGCGGTAGTCGCCCTCCCCGGCGAATCGGGCGCCGATCACCACGTCGGCGGTGTCGAGGGCCTCGATGAGCTGGGGGATGTAGCGGGGGTCGTGCTGGCCGTCGGCGTCGAACTGGACGACCACGTCGTAGTCGTTGTCCTGGCCGTATCGGAAGCCGAGCCGCCGCGCCCCGCCGACGCCGAGGTTGTAGGGCAACCGGGCGACCAGGGCGCCCGCCTTGCGGGCTTCGACGACGGTGGTGTCGGCCGAGCCGTCGTCGACCACGAGCACGTCGACGCCGGGCAGCTCGCCGCGTACCTCGCCGATCACGCCGGCGATCGCTCCAGCCTCGTTGAACGCCGGGATGACGACGAGAACCCGCTTACCGCTGATCATCGTGCGCACCCACCCTCTCGTCCGCGTCGATCTTGATCTTGATCAGCGCGATCTCCTCGGCGAGCGTCCGCGTCTCCTCCTCCAACCGGCTCACCTCCCAGCTCAGGTGCAGGCACACCAGCAGGAGGAAGACGATGGCCGCGAACAGCACCAGGCTGACGCCGCTGGCCACGCCGACGAAGCCGGCGACCCGGTCCATCAGGCTGGGGAAGATCGACAACGGCACGATGATCAGCGCGACGCCGATCCAGAGCATGCCGTACTTCTCGCGCAGCTGCCGCCGCCGCAGCAGCTCGAGGATGCCCACGAGCAGGATCAGCCCGCAGATCATGGTTGTGACATTGAGGGTCATGCCACGGGTCCTCCGGTCAGGACGTCGCGTAGTTCGTCGCGCCAGTCGGGCTGGGGGTTCAGCCCCGCCGCCGCCCAGCGGCGGTGACCGAGGACACTGTACGCCGGTCGGGGCGCCGGGCGGGGAAACCGGTCGGTCGTCGTCGGGCGTACGCGCTCCGGATCCAGCCCGGCCTGCGCGAAGATCTCCCGGGCGAACCCGAACCAGGTCGTCTCACCGGCGGCGGTGCCGTGATAGATCCCGGCCGGGGCGTGCCCGGCGACCGCCGCCTGGGCCAGCTGGACGAGCTGGGCGGCGAGGAAAGGCGCGCCGGTCGGCTGCCCACGCTGGTCGTCGACGACGTCCAGCGTCTCCTGAGCGCCGGCCAGCCGCAGCATCGTGGTCAGGAAGTTCCGGCCGTCCCGGTCGTAGAGCCAGGCCGTGCGGACGACGTAGCCACGATCAGGCAGCAGCCGCCGCACCACCAGCTCCCCGGCGAGCTTGCTGCGCCCGTACGCGTTGATCGGCGCGGTCGGGGCGTCCTCCGGATAGGGCGCGGTCCCGTCCCCAGCGAAGACGTAGTCGGTCGAGACATGCAGGAGCACGGCCCCGCTCGCGGCGCAGGCGGCGGCGAGGTTGGCCGGGCCGTCGCCGTTGAGCGCCGTCGCCTCGGCTTCCCGGGTCTCGGCACCGTCGACGTCGGTCCAGGCAGCCGCGTTGATCACGGCGTCGTACCCGGTCACGGCGTCGGCGACGGCGGACCGGTCGGTGATGTCCAGGGCGGCTCGATCCGCCCCGTGGCATCCGGGGAGCACGGACAGGCGCCGACCGAGCATCCCGCCGGCGCCGGCGACCAGGATCTTCACTTGGCCAGCGCGGCCTTCGCCTGCAGCGGCTCCCACCACGACCGGTTCTCCTGGTACCAGGCGACCGTCGCGGCCAGCCCGTCGGCCAGCGTGACCTGCGGCTCGTAGCCCAGCTCGTCGCGGATCTTCTCGATCGACAGCGAGTAGCGCCGGTCGTGGCCCTTGCGGTCGGCGACCGGCTCCACCGAGGACCAGTCGCGCCCGGTGGCGGCCAGCAGCATCTCGGTCAGCTCCCGGTTCGTCAGCTCGGTGCCTCCGCCGATGTGGTAGACCTCGCCGGCCCGGCCCTTCTCCAGGGCAAGGTTGATGCCCAGGCAGTGGTCGGACACGTGCAGCCAGTCGCGGACATTGAGGCCGTCGCCGTAGAGCGGGACCTTCTTGCCGTCGAGCAGGTTCGTCACGAACAGCGGGACGACCTTCTCCGGGAACTGGTAGTGCCCGTAGTTGTTGGAGCAGCGGGTGACCACGACGTCCAGCTCGTGCGTCTTGAAGTACGACAGCGCCAGCAGATCGGAGCCCGCCTTGGCGGCCGAGTACGGCGACCGGGGGGCCAGCGGCCAGTCCTCGGTCCAGGAGCCCTCGTCGATGGTGCCGTAGACCTCGTCGGTCGACACGTGCACGAAACGCTCGATCCCGTGCCGGTACGCGGCGTCCAGCAGCACCTGTGTGCCCAGGACGTTGGTCCGGACGAAGGCGGCCGAGCCGGTGATGGAGCGGTCGACGTGCGTCTCGGCGGCGAAGTGGACCACCGCGTCGTGCCCGCTCATCAGGCCGTCGACCAGCTCGGCGTCGCAGATGTCGCCGTGGACGAAGGTGAGGCCGGAGTGGTCGGCGACGGGGTCCAGGTTCGCGCGGTTGCCCGAGTAGGTCAGCGCGTCGAGGACGGTGACCGCCGTCTCAGCGGGGCCGTACACACCCTGGAGGATGTTCCGGACATATTCCGAGCCGATGAAGCCGGCACCGCCGGTGACGAGGAGTCTCACGGTCCGGGAGTCTAGCCGACACGCTGGCTAGTACCCTGTCCCCTCATGCGCGGAATCCTGCTGGCCGGTGGTACCGGATCGCGACTGTGGCCCATCACCCGAGCGGTGTCGAAGCAGCTCATGCCGGTGTACGACAAGCCCATGATCTACTACCCGCTGACCACGCTCGTGATGGCGGGCGTACGCGAGGTCCTGGTAATCACCACCCCGGAGGACTCGACGCAGTTCCAGCGGCTGCTCGGCGACGGCGGCCAGTGGGGGCTGAGCATCGGATATGCGACACAGCCGAAGCCGGAGGGCATCGCGCAGGCGTTCGTGATCGGGGCCGACTTCATCGGCGACGAGCCGGTCGCGCTCATCCTCGGCGACAACATCTTCCACGGCGTCGGTCTCGGCCGGCAGCTCGCCGAGCACGAGAAGCTGGAAGGTGGCCGGATCTTCGCGTACCAGGTCGCCAATCCCAGCGACTACGGCGTGGTCGAGTTCGCCCCGGACGGGCGGGTGCTGTCGATCGAGGAGAAGCCGCTCGAGCCCAAGTCCCGGTACGCCGTGCCCGGTTTGTACTTCTACGACAACCAGGTCGTCGACATCGCGGCCGGCCTCAAGCCCAGCGACCGGGGCGAACTGGAGATCACCGCGGTCAACGACGCGTACCTGCAGGCCGGGCAGCTGTCGGTGACCGTGCTCGACCGGGGCACCGCCTGGCTCGACACCGGCACCTTCTCGTCGATGATGCAGGCGGCCGAGTTCGTCCGGGTCATCGAGGAGCGGCAGGGACTCAAGATCGGCTGCGTGGAGGAGGCGGCCTGGCGGGCCGGCTTCATCGACGACAACCGCCTCGGATCGCTGGCCCAGCCGTTGCGCAAGAGCGGCTACGGCGACTACCTGCTGCGCCTGCTGTCCGACCACTGACGGAAGCACCACTGACGTCCGCCGGGGCGGAAGCGTCACTGACGGAAGCGCCACTGACGGACGCACCACTGACGTCCGCCGGGGCGGACGCGCCACTACCAGCGCCGGGTCGGAAGCAGCCGTGGTGGGCGGCTCAGTCCGCGGCGGCCCGGCGGAACACGGCGTACATGAATCCGACGGTCACCACCGCCGAGACCAGCTGCGCCGTCAGCCCGGCGGCGACCGGCTCCAGCGGCAGCAGGAAGCAGGCCAGGAAGCTGACCATGCCCACGGCGTACGCGGCCGTCACGGCCCGGTGCCGGGCCAGGGCCAGCAGCGCCGACTGAAGCACGGCGACGGCCATGCCGAAGACCGCGCTGAGTGCCAGCAACGCCAGGTCCAGGGTGCCGATGCCGTGCGGGTCGCCGAAGATCATCCGCAGCACGAAGCCGCCCAGCGCCGCCGTTCCCAGGACGCCGAGAGCGCCGAGTCCCGAAACCAGGTACGCCGATTGGCGTACCCCTTTGCGCAGGAGACGGTGATCCCCGGTGGCCGCAGCGCGCGAGAGAGCCGGGAGAAGCACGGTCTGGGCGCTGGTGAAGAGGAACTGCGGGATGCGGGCCAGGACGAAGGCGAACGCGAAGACCCCGGCGCGGCCGGGGTCGTCCGTGAGCAGGGTCTTGACCACGACCGGGCCGAGGTTCGCCATGCCGAGCGAGAGCAGGTTGGACGCGGCCAGCCAGCCGACCGCCGCGAGGAGGCCGCGCCACGCGACCTGGCCGCCGGCCGGGCCGAGCCGCACCCAGGGCAGGCACGCGACCGCCGCGAGCAGCGGGCCGATGCCGACGCCGATGCCGTACGCCGACGCCAGATGGACCCCGGCCACGGCCAGGCCCAGGCAGGGCAGCAGCCGCCCGAGGCCCTCGCCGCCGATCGTGGCCGCGTATCGGCGCAGCTCGCTGCGTCCGGCGAAGGTGCCGCGCGGCAGGCTCATCACCGCGTAACCGGCGCAGGCCGCAGCCAGGCCGACCACCATCCAGTGGTTGCTGTCGAACACGCGCCGCGACAGCGGGTCCGCGGCCACGCCGAGCACCGCCAGCACCGTCACGAGCAGCCCTGCGGCGATCAGGCGCAGCTGGCGCACCGCGGTGCCGGTGGGCTGACCCTGGGCGAGGCCGCGGCTGACCAGGCGGCTGATCTCCAGGTCGACGCTGGCGAACAGCCCGGCGCCGAACACCACGATCAGCAGATAGAGCGAGGCCAGCGTGGCGTATTCGGCCGGGGTGACCATTTTCGCCGTGATCGTCAGGAAGGCGTAGCCGGCCGCGCCGAGCACCGCCAGCCCGACCACGATCGAACTCGCGCCCCGCGCGACGCTCTGGACGGAGACCGCGGTTTCGTCGGTGAGCTGCGCCTGGCTCACCGCTTCACCGCCTGGGGAGAGTAGGGCATAGTAGGCGCCAGCGTAGACGACGCCCGGCGGCCTGCCCCTGATCGCCCGGGTCCCCAGGCCGCAGCAGACGAGGAGATCGACCGTGACCGACGAAGCGTCGTCGCCAGCCACAGCGGGCGCTGGGACGGAAACGCAGGCCTATACCGATCGGCTCACGACCAAGAGCGGCGTGTGGTGGAAGCGGGTGCTCAACGTGCAGGCGCCCTACCGGTGGAACCTGCACCGGCTGGGCCTCGGCCGCACCCTCGACGTCGGCTGCGGCGTCGGCCGGAACCTGGCCCACCTGGGCCCCGGCGGCGTCGGCGTCGACCACAACCCGACCTCGATCGACGTGTGCCGCCAGCTGGGACTGGAGGCGTACACCAGCGAGGAGTTCTTCCGCGACGGCCACGCGCGGCCCAGCTCCTTCGACTCGCTGCTCGCGGCGCACCTCGCCGAGCATATGGACGCCGCCGACTTCGACGAGGTCATGGCCCCCTACCTGCCGTGCCTCAAGCCCGGCGGGCGGCTCGTGCTCATCACCCCGCAGGAACGCGGCTACGCCAGCGATGCCACGCACGTCCGGTTCGTCGGATTCGCCGAGGCCGCCGACGACTGCAAGCGCCTGGGCCTCGACCTCGTCCGGCAATACTCGTTCCCGCTGCCGAGGTCAGCCGGACGGTCCTTCACATACAACGAGTTCGTCACTGTCGCGCGCAAACCGGAGGGGGACGGTCGGCGATGAAGGTCAACGAGCTGAAGATCGAGGGCGCCTGGGAGTTCGTCCCGGTGCAGCACGGCGATCCGCGCGGGGTCTTCCTGGAGTGGTACCGATTCGAGCAGGTCGAGGCCGTGGTCGGGCATCCGCTGCGACTCGCGCAGGCCAACATCTCGACCTCCGTCGGGGGCACGGTCCGCGGGATCCACTTCGCTCAGGTGCCGCCCGGCCAGGCCAAATACGTGACATGTGTACGCGGAGCGGTGCTGGACGTCATCGTCGACCTGCGAGTGGGGTCCCCGACGTTCGGCGAGTGGACCTCCGCCCAGCTCGACGAGACCGAGCGCAACGCCATCTACCTGGGCGAAGGCTTGGGGCACGGGTTCTGCGCGCTGACCGACGACGTCACGATCGCGTACCTGTGCTCGGAGGTCTACAACCCGGCGCGAGAGTTCGCGGTGAACGCGTTGGACCCTGAATTGGGCATCGTGTGGCCGGCCGACACACCCCTGCTGTCGGCCCGCGATTCCGCCGCGCCGTCGCTCGCGGAAGCGGCCGCTCAGGGCCTGCTTCCGTCCTATGCGGACTACCGTGCGTACGTCGATGCGCTACGTGCGTGACCTTCGCAGGTGATCTCGCGTACTGTTTGGGGATGGACCGGCGCATCTACGGCATCGAGACGGAGTACGGCGTCACCTGCACGTATCGGGGGCAGCGTCGGCTGTCGCCGGACGAGGTGGCGCGTTACCTGTTCCGGCGGGTCGTCTCGTGGGGCCGTTCTAGCAACGTCTTCCTCCGCAACGGTGCCCGCCTTTACCTGGACGTGGGCTCGCACCCCGAGTACGCCACCCCCGAATGCGACTCCTTGCTCGACCTGGTCGCCCACGACCGGGCCGGCGAGCGCATCCTCGAGGGCCTGCTGGTCGACGCCGAGAAGCGACTGCACGACGAGGGCATCGCGGGCGAGATCTACCTCTTCAAGAACAACACCGACTCCGCTGGCAACTCGTACGGCTGCCACGAGAACTACCTGGTCAGCCGGCACGGCGAGTTCGGCCGGCTCGCCGACGTCCTGATCCCGTTCCTGGTCACCCGCCAGCTCATCTGCGGAGCCGGGAAAGTCCTGCAGACCCCGCGGGGAGCGGTCTACTGCCTGTCCCAGCGCGCCGAGCACATCTGGGAGGGCGTGTCCAGCGCCACCACCCGCAGCCGGCCCATCATCAACACTCGCGACGAGCCGCACGCGGACGCCGAGCGCTACCGGCGCCTGCACGTCATCGTCGGCGACTCCAACATGAACGAGATGACCACCCTGCTGAAGGTGGGGTCGGCCGACATCGTCCTGCGGATGATCGAGGCCGGGGTCGCCATGCCCGACCTGTCGCTGGAGAACCCGATCCGGGCCATCCGGGAGGTCTCCCACGACATCACCGGCCGGCGGCGCATCCGGCTGGCCAGCGGCCGGGAAGCCAGCGCGCTGGAGATCCAGCAGGAGTACTTCGCCAAGGCCGCCGAGTTCGTCGCGAAGCGTACCCATGACGACGTCTCCAAGAAGGTCATCGACCTCTGGGGCCGGGTGCTCACCGCCGTCGAGACCGGCGACCTCGAACCGGTCTCTCGTGAGATCGACTGGGTCACCAAGCTGCGCCTGATCGAGCGCTACCAGGCCAAGAACGACCTGCCGCTGGCGCACCCCCGGGTCGCCCAGCTCGACCTCGCGTACCACGATCTTCGCCGAGGCCGGGGGCTCTACCCACTGCTGGAGAAGCGGGGCCAGGTCGAGCGGGCCGTCCACGACCTGCGCATCTACGAGGCCAAGGAGACCCCGCCGCAGACGACCCGCGCCCGGCTGCGGGGCGAGTTCATCCGGCACGCCCAGGAGAAGCGCCGCGACTTCACGGTGGACTGGGTCCACCTCAAGCTGAACGACCAGGCCCAGCGGACCGTCCTGTGCAAGGACCCGTTCCGGGCGCACGACGAGCGGGTGGACCGCCTGATCGCCAGCATGTGACCGCACCAGCCGCCGCCCGCATCCCCTCCAGGACGCGGGCGGCGGGGTGTAGGCTTCGGCCCACCATGAGCGAGAACGACACCCCGCCCACCGAATCCCAGCGGCGAATCCAGCGCGACATCTTCGGTCGCCGGATGGACGAGGTCCAGCCCCGATGGGAACGCCGCAAGGCGAAGATCCGCGCCGAGATCGAGCGGAACCGGCGTGGCGAATACAAGGTGCCGACCTGGGTGCTGCTCGCGGCGCTCATCGCGATCGTGGTCGGGTTCACCCTCTTCGTCGCCCTCGCCTGACCCGGCCTCGCCCCGCTCGCGCCCGGTCTCTCCGCGTTGATCATGGAGTTAACTGTGGTGTCGGCGGCGTGTCGACGCTGGAAACTCCATGATCGACGCCCCGGCGTCGGCGTCGGACCGGCTGGGGTCAGAGGAGCGCGGCGGCGTGGCGTCCGGCCGCGGCAGCGGCGAGGAAGTACGCGTAATCGCCGTCCAGCCCCCGCCCCATCGTCGACAGCTTCACCGGCGACGCCCGCAACGCCTCGTCCAACCCCGCGCAGTCGACCTCCACGAGCCGGTGCTTGGCCTGCAGCGGAGCCAGTTCCGACGACAGCCCGGCCGCCAGGGGAGCGGGGACAGGCAGGTCGGCTCCGGCCAACGCCACCCGCCCGTACGCGGTGAGGCTGTGGTGTGACACGCCCTGGTGGCGCTCCCTGGCGTCGGCTTCCGAGATCCGCAGCGACCCGACCGGCCGCCCGCCCAGGGTCGCCACCGCGTTGACCGCCTCGCCGACGGCGACGCCGGAGAATCCCCAGATCGTGCCGGTGCCGAGGTTGCCCGGTCCCTGCGCCACGATGGTCAGCTCGGCGTCGAGGGCGTACCGGGCGGCCAGGAGCGCGCTGTGGACGTTGACCGCCTCCAGGTCACCCCCGTACGCCTGCCCGGCGGTCACCGTCCCGGCCAGCCGCTCGGTCAGCTCCGACAGCGATCGGGAGAACCAGGCCGGCAGCGCGCCCCCGTCGGTCATGACGTACGCCACTCGCGTACCCGGGCGGGTGGCGTCGATCCCGGCCAAGATCGCCGGCAGTGCCGAATGCAAGTCGGCCAAGACGACCGGCATCCCGCCGAGGTCGTCGGCAGCCGCCAGCCGCTCTCTAAATAAAGAGTCCTCCTCGTCGGCGGCGAGCGTCACAGTCTGTAACGGGGTGTAGCGCGATTTGACGATGTGGCCGGGGCCGGACGGGTCCGGCGGCAGCCGGTCCGGCAGGGCCACGACCAGGGCGTACCCACCGGTTCCCAGGCCAAGGGCTAGAGCGGTGGCGTTCAGCAACACTCGGTCACCGGTTTCCGGCTCGCCGACGAGCGCCGGGTACGCCAGCGCCCGCACCGACGAAGGGTCGTCGGGTGTCCGCTGCGTCAGACGTACCTCCAGCTCGACCGCGCCGCGCCACCGCCGGCCCACCGATTCCACCGACCCCTGCCGCCACCTGATCACCACGACACCCTAGCGGCCGACGAGTCGCTCGCAGCGCAGTGCTCACACACGGATTGTCACTCTTCCGAACGTTAGTTCGATCTTTTCGGGAGCCGGGGGCGACGCCGCGCGCGGACGCTGCTAGCGTTGCTCTGTGTCGCGCAGCCGCACCGAACGCCTCGTCAACTTGGTGATCTGCCTGCTCTCTACGCGCAGGTTCCTTACGGCTGCCCAGATCGCCGCGACCGTTCCCGGTTACGAGCACGACTCCGACGATCCCCGCGAGCACGAGGCCTTCCAGCGCAAATTCGAACGGGACAAGGCTGAGCTGCGGGAGCTGGGCGTACCACTGGAAATCGGCACGGCGAGCGTGTTCGACGCGGAGCCGGGCTATCGCATCGCGCGCCGGGATTATGGGCTGCCCGAGATCCCGCTCGCGCCGGACGAAGCGGCCGCCGTAGGCGTGGCCGCGCGCCTGTGGCGGCACGCGGGCATGGCCGCCGCCGCCAGCTCGGGTCTGGCGAAGCTGCGAGCCGGCGGCATCGAGGTCGACGGCGAGGCCACCCTCGGCGTGGAACCGGTCGTCGCGGTCGACCCGGCGTTCACCCCGCTGGCCAACGCCGCCCGCGAGCGCCGCGCGGTCACCTTCAACTACCGCGTCCCCGAGCAGGACGCCTCCGCCACCCGGCACCTCCAGCCGTGGGGTGTGGTCTGCTGGCGGGGCCGCTGGTACGTCGTCGGCAACGACACCGACCGAGGCGCCACGCGCTGCTTCCGCCTGTCGCGCATCACCGGCGCGGTGCGGCTGGTCGGCCCAACCGACGCCTACACGCCGCCGGCCGATCTCAATCTGATCAGTCACGTCGCGCGGTGGTCCGGCCCGCACGAGCGCACCCGGTCCGCGCGGGTCCTGGCCCGTCCAGGGCGAGCAGCAGGGGTACGCCGCTGGGCCGAGCAGGTCGAGGCCACGCCGGACGGCGACATCCTCACCCTGCGGTACGCCGAACCCCTAGGCCTGGCCGCATGGCTGGTCCGCTACGGGCCGGACGTCCTCGTGCTGGAGCCCGAGGAGGTCCGCGAAGCGATCGTGTGCCGCCTGCGGGACATGGCCGGACTGGCCGAGAAGCTGGGCGCGACCGAGCTGCCGGAGCAGCTTGCCGGGCCGGATCAAGATCCGGCGCAGACCCGCTCCGGGCAGGAGATCGCGGCATGACGCGTCCGGGGACCACCTCGTCGGAGCGGCTGGCTCGGCTGCTCAACCTCGTGCCGTACCTGCTCGCCCGGCCGGGCGTGGAGGTCGCGCAGGCGGCCGCCGACCTGGGCGCGACCGAGGCCCAGGTACGCGACGATCTGGAACTGCTGTGGGTCTGCGGCCTGCCCGGCTACGGCCCCGGCGACCTGATCGACATGGCGTTCGACGGCGACCGGGTCACCATCACCTACGACGCCGGCATCGACCGCCCGCTGCGGCTGCGGCCCGATGAGGCGACCGCGCTGGTGGTGGCGTTGCGGATGCTGGCCGAGACGCCCGGCATCGCCCAGCGCGACGCCATCCTGCGGGCGCTGGCCAAGATCGAGAGCGCGGCTGGGGACGTCGCCGACGCCCCGATCGCCGTGCAGTCGCCCGACGGCGGCTCCGCCGACGATCGGCTCGCGACGGTCCGGGCGGCCGTCGACCGGGGGCGCGCGCTGCGAATCACGTACTACACGGCGACCCGGGACGAGTCGACCGAGCGGGTCATCGACCCGATGCGAGTCATCGTGGTGGCCGACCGCTCCTATGTAGAAGCTTGGTGCCGCCGGGCCGGTGCGGTCCGGCTGTTCAAGATCGACCGCATCGACGCCCTCACCGAACTGGACGAGCCGGCCGCGCCGCCGCCGCAGGCCCAGTCGAGCGTCGTCGACGAGCAGGTCTTCCGGCCTTCGCAGGAACTGCCGAGCATCACCATCCGGATCGGCCGCGGCGACCGGTGGATCACCGAGTACTACCCGGTCGAGTCGGTCGACGAGATCACCCCGGAGGAATGGCTCGTCACGCTGCGCGTCAGCGACCTGGACTGGGCCCGGCGGTTCGTCCTCGGCCTCGGCCCGGGTGTGGACGTCATCGCCCCGAAAGAACTCGCCGAATCGGTACGCGGAGCGGTCCTGGAGGCTCTCGCGGCGTACGCCTGAGTCGCCTAACGTCTGCGCCGTGGAGATCCCCCTCGGCGTCCAGGCGGCCGTTGCCGTCGTTGGGCTTTCGGCGTACCTGGTGCTCTCGATCGTCTACCGGCGACGGTGGGACAAGGCTTTGCGTGTGGCGTTGGGCCGCCGGCTCGGGCTGGACGTGCAGTGGCGGCGGGTCGCCGATTCCGGCGACATTCCGATGGACGCCTGGTACGCCGAGACCGACGGCCCGCTCGGCAAGCAGTTCGGCCAGCATCTGGCCGTCCGGTTCGCCGACATCGCGGCCCTGGTCGTGCTGGGTGTGCTGCCGCCGCTGGCGGTGCTGGGCCTGGAGTTCCTCGGCGACTTCCACGGTGCGGTCATCGGGTTGACCGCGTTCGCCGTGATCCCGATCTTCGGGGTGTACTGGAGCAGGCGGCGCGCCGCCTAGTGAGAGCGCCCCGATCCGGGGGTAAGGTGCGGACGTGGTCGGCTGGATCGTGCTAGCGCTCGTCGTGGTCAGTGTCGCCGTGCTCGCCTTCGCGGCCGGTTCGGTCGTACGCCGGCTACCCGCTCTTCAGCAGGCCCAGGCCGATCTGCAGGGCCGGGTGGCGGACGCCCAGCGCCTTCAGGAACGTCTCAGCGGGCTCCAAGCGCAATCAGCCGCCTTGCAGCAGAAGATTGCGCTGGTCCAGGCGGGCGTGGCGGAAATAAAGGCCAAACGCGCCCAAAAGGAGCAGGGAGTCGGTTGACGTCGCTGCCGCGATGGTCAACACTTCACCAGCCGGAGCGGATGTGGCCACCGAGGGACGTGGCGATCCGCAGAAACGCACGTAGGATGGGGCCGAAACACCAGCCCCTCAACTTGATCACACTTGGAGCACGACATGGGCGCCCTCAAGCCGTGGCACATCATCCTTCTGGTTGTTGTGATCGTGGTCATCTTCGGCTCGAAGCGGCTGCCGGACGCGGCCCGTTCGCTCGGCCGGTCGATGCGGATCATGAAGGCCGAGACCAAGGGTCTGATGGACGACGAGAAGGACAAGGCCAAGGAAGACTTGGTCGAGAAGGCCGACGCGCAGTCGGGCCGTGCGCCGCTGACCGGTGAGGTTCAGCAGAACGCCGACCCGGTGCAGCGCGAGCGCGTCGCCGACCGCTGAGGTCGGCACCGGCGTGACTACCCCGGCACGTCGGCAGAAGAAGCCGACCCAATTCGATCGAGCCTCCGACGGCTCGATGACTCTCATCGAGCACATCCGCGAACTGCGGAGTCGCTTGACGAAAGCGGTCCTGGCGATCTTGGGCGGCTTCTTCGTCGCGTTCTATTTCGCGGACCAGATCTTCAACTTCATCAAAGAGCCGTACTGCAACCTGAACCTCGCGGGCAACGGCACGTGCGACTTCCTCGTCCTCAAGGCGACGGATCCGCTCCTGATGAGCATGAAGATCGCCCTGTGGGGCGGGTTGATCGTCGCCGCACCGTTCTGGCTTTACCAGCTCTGGGCGTTCATCGCGCCGGGCCTGCACAAGCACGAACGCAAGTGGGCGTACATGTTCGGCGCGATCGCCGTCCCGCTGTTCTTCGGCGGCGCGGTGCTCGCCTCCCTGGTGGTCAGCAAGGGCCTGGACTTCCTGCTCAACCACGGCGCGGTCCAGGCGAAGTCGCTCGAAGCCAGTAGTTACCTGTCGTTCGTCACGAACCTCGTCCTGCTCTTCGGTCTGTCGTTCGAGTTCCCGGTGCTGTTGCTACTCCTCAACTTCACCGGGATGGTCCGAGGCAAGCGGATGCTCGGCTGGTGGCGGGTCGCGATCATCGTGTTCTTCGCGTTCGCCGCGATCACCACGCCCGACCCGGGCCCGTTCGGGATGACGCTGCTCGCCTGCGCGCTGATGGTGCTCTACTTCATCGCGTGCGGGATCGCGATCCTCAACGACAAGCGGCGCGATCGCAAGCACCGTCGCGAGTTCCCGGATCTCGGTGACGACCAGGCCTCGCAGCTCGAATACGACCCCGAGCCGATCGAAGGCGCGGAGCCGGTCGCGACTCCGTCCGTGATCGACGAGCCGACCCCGGTCGAGCAGCCTGAGCGGATCGAGCGTCAGCCGAACCGCTGGGATGACATGACCTGATCCGCCCGCAATCCGGGTCGATCCGATCGAACGTGAGCCCCCGCCCCTGCACCAGGGGCGGGGGCTCACGCATACTTCCCCCACACTTACCCACGCCCCCACCACGTCGTCGGCGTTGATCATGGAGTTTCCGGCTACGACACACCGTCGAGACCACGGTTAACTCCATGATCAACGAGGAGGGGGTGGGGGGGGGGCCCGCCGCCCGGCGAC
>NZ_JBFBAZ010000102.1:0-29174 GCF_040682475.1 Hamadaea sp. NPDC051192 | reverse complement strand
GAGGACGTCGCCGCTGCGGGCGGCCGTGCCGGCCCCGGCGATGACGATCGCCCGGGGGCGTCCCTCGTCGGCCAGCTGGCTGAGATTGACCTCAGCCGTCAGCGCGGTCGCCTCGCGTACCTGCGCACCGGCGCCGGCCGTCGCGCGCATCATCCCGCCCGGGTCGTTCGACGCGAGCGCGGCGACGTCGTCCAGCAGCGCCTCGTCGAGGTGCCGATGCCCGCGTACGCCGGCCGAACCGTCTATCGGAGCGCCCATCCCTCAGATCACCTCGTCGAGCAGCAACACCGGAAGACCGTCGCGGACCGGGAACACCCGGCCGCACGACGTGCAGGTCAACGTCTGCGCCGCCGCGTCGTAACCGAGCGGGGCGTGATCGGGCGCCGGGCAGGCCAGCACCTCAAGAAGCTGCGGATCGAGCGTCGCCGAGTTCGTCGCTGCCGGGTTCTCAGACATGGCCAGAGCCTACCCGCGCACGATCGCCAGCACGTCGTCGCGGAGCTGTGCGACGCGCTCGGCGGACGGCGCCTCGACGTTCAGCCGCAGCAACGGCTCGGTGTTCGACGGGCGCAGATTGATCCAGCTGCCGTCGGCGAAGGTCACCGTCAGCCCGTCCAGCTCGTCCTGGTCCTCGTCGGCGAAGGCTCGCTTGACCTCGTCGAGCTTGGCCTGCTGGTCGGTCACCGTGGAGTTGATCTCCCCCGAGGCGGCGTACCGCTCGAACCGGGCCGCGAGCTCCTTCAGCGGCTTGTCCTGCTCCCCCAGCGCGGCCAGCACGTGCATCGCGGCCAGCATGCCGGTGTCGGCGCCCCAGAAGTCGCGGAAGTAGTAGTGCGCGGAGTGCTCGCCGCCGAAGATCGCGTCGGTCTTGGCCATCTCCGCCTTGATGAAGGAGTGGCCCACCCGAGTACGCACGGGGACCCCGCCGTTCTCGGTCACGATCTCGGGCACCGCCCGGGAGGTGATCAGGTTGTGGATCACCGTGCCGCCCGGGTGCTTGGCGAGTTCCCGCGTCGCGACCAGGGCCGTGATCGCGCTCGGCGACACCGGGTCGCCGTCGGCGTCCACGACGAAGCAGCGGTCGGCGTCGCCGTCGAAGGCCAGGCCGAGGTCCGCGCCGTGCTTCACGACCGCCGCCTGGAGGTCCACGATGTTCTTCGGCTCCAGCGGGTTCGCCTCGTGATTCGGGAAGGACCCGTCCAGCTCGAAGTACATCGGGATGATGTCCAGCGGCAGCGCGGGCAGCACGGCGTCGCCGAGCACAGCCGGGACGGTGTGGCCGCCCATGCCGTTGCCGGCGTCGACGACCACCTTCAGCGGGCGGATGCCGGACAGGTCGACCAGGCCGCGCAGATGCTCGGCGTACGCCGGAAGCATGTCGCGCTCGGTGTAGCCGCCCGCGATCGAGCCGATCGTGACGCCGTCGTCGAGCAGCCCCTGGGCGATCTCCCGGATCTGGGCCAGACCCGACTCCTGCCCGACCGGCTTCGCCCCGGCGTAGCAGTGTTTGATGCCGTTGTACTGCGCCGGATTGTGACTCGCCGTGAACATCGCGCCCGGCAGGCCGAGGATGCCCGAGGCGTAGTACAGCTCGTCGGTCGAGCACAGGCCGACGTTGACGACGTCGAGCCCCTCCGACCGGAGGCCTTCGGCGTACGCCGCGACCAGGCCGGGGCCCGATTCGCGCATGTCGTGGGCGACCACGACCGCGGTGGCTCCGGTGCCCTGTTCGGCCAGCACCCGGGCGAACGCGATGCCGACGGCCCGCGCCACGTCCTCGTTGAGCTGATCGGGGACGGTGCCCCGGACGTCATAGGCCTTGATGATCGCGGAAAGGTCCGTCACGACACGTCAGCCTAGTCAGTCGCCCGGAACATCCCCGCCTCGACCCACGGTGCCGAGGCGGCCGGATCAGGGATCTCGGTCGAATCTCGGGTCAAGATTCGACCCGGAACCCTGATCCAGCGCTAAAGCCGGAGCACGAGCGGCGAGGGTCGGAGCCGGAAAGCGCTAGAGGTCGAGGCCGGTCAGGACCATGACCTTGACGTCGGTATAGTCCTCCATCGCGCTGCGCAGCCCTTCCCGGCCCACGCCGCTGCCCTTGAGCCCGCCGTAGGGCATCTGGTCGGCCCGGAACGACGGAACGTCGCCGACGATGATCCCGCCGACCTGGAGTTCCCGATGCGCCCGGAACGCGGTTTGCAGATCGTGCGTGAAGACGCCCGCCTGCAACCCGTACGCCGAGTCGTTGACCGCGGCGAATCCCGAGGCGTCGTCCGCCACGCTCGACAGCACGAGAACCGGGCCGAAGACCTCCTCGCAGCTGGCCTTGGCGTCGGCCGGGACGTCGGCGAGCACGGTCGGGGCGACCGAGGAGCCGTCGCGCTTGCCGCCGGTGAGCAGCTGGGCGCCGGACGCGACCGCCTCGCCGACCCACTGCTCGATCCGCTCGGCCGCCGCCTCCGAGATCACCGGCCCGACCTGTACGCCGTCCCCGAACGGGTCGCCGACCTTGAGCGCCTCGACGGCGGCCACCAATTTCTCGCGGAATCGATCCGCCAAGGCGACCGGCACGATCACGCGTTGCACCGCGATGCAGCTCTGCCCGGCTTGATAGTTGCCGAACAGGGCGATCCGCTGCGCGGCCCAGTCCAGGTCGGCCTCGCTCGACCAGTCCTCGCACAGCACCGCCGCGGCGTTGCCGCCCAGTTCCAGGGTGACGTGCTTGTCCGGGACCGACCGTCGGATCTGCGCGCCGACCGGGCCGGACCCGGTGAATGAGACGACCGGCAGCCTCGGATCGGCGACCAGCGCGGGCGCGGCGTCGTTGGCGATCGGCAGGACCGAGAACATCCCGGCGGGCAGCTCGGTCTCGGCCAGGATGCCGCCGAGCAGCAGCGCCGACAGCGGCGTGGCGGGCGCGGGCTTGACCACGATCGGCGCACCGACCGCGATCGCCGGTGCGACCTTGTGCGCCACCAGGTTCAGCGGGAAGTTGAACGGGGTGATGCCGAGGACCGGGCCCTTCGGGAAGCGGCGTACGACCGCCATCCGGCCGGCTGCGGCGGCGTCGGTGTCCAGCCGTTGCAGCTCCCCGGAGAACCGGCGCGCCTCCTCGGCGGCCCAGCGGAAGGTGGAGACCGCCCGGCCGACCTCCGCTCGGGACCAGATCAGCGGCTTGCCGTTCTCGGCCGTGATCAGGCGGGCCACCTCTTCGGCCCGGCCGGCGAGCGTACGGCTGACGTGGTCCAGCGCGGCCGCCCGAGCCGCCGCGGGCAACGCGGCCGCTTCGGCGGCGACGTCGGCCGCCGCCTGCACCGCACGGTCGACCTGCTCCGGGGTGGCCAGCGTGGTCCGGCCCACCTCGCTGCCGTCGTAGGGATGCGTGACGACGAGATCGTCGGTCCCGTGCTCCGGCGTACCGGCGATCCAGAAGGGCTCAGCCATGATTTCGAGCCTAGTGCATTGCGGAAACGGTGGCCTGGCGTCTTGCGTACGACGAAATCAGTGGTGAAGATGGCCCATGGACCGAGTTATGCGCAACTTCATCAACGGGGAGTGGGTGGCTCCGGCCGACGGCCGGCACGCCGACCTGATCGACCCGAGCACCGGGGAGGTCTTCGCGAGCGCGCCGGTCTCCGGCGCGGCGGACGTCGACCGCGCGATGCGGGCCGCCGCCGCGGCCTTCGAGACGTGGCGGGACACCACGCCATCAGAACGCCAGCGCGCCCTGCTGAAGATCGCCGACGCGGTCGAAGCCGCCGCCGAGGAGCTGGTCTCGCTCGAATGCCAGAACACGGGCAAGCCCGTCGCCCTGACGACGAGCGAAGAACTCCCGCCCGCCGTCGACCAGTTGCGCTTCTTCGCCGGTGCGGCGCGCGTCCTCGAAGGACGGTCCGCCGGGGAGTACCTCGCCGGGCACACCAGCTATGTGCGGCGCGAGCCGATCGGCGTCTGCGCCCAGGTCACCCCGTGGAACTACCCGCTGATGATGGCGGTCTGGAAGTTCGCCCCGGCGATCGCGGCCGGCAACACCGTCGTGCTCAAACCCAGCGACACCACGCCCGTGTCCACGCTGCGGCTGGCCGAGATCGCCGCCGAGTTCCTGCCGGACGGCGTACTCAATGTGGTGACCGGAGATCGCGACACGGGCCGCGAGCTCGTCGCGCACCGCACGCCCCAGTTCGTCTCGATCACGGGCTCGACTCGCGCGGGCATGGAGGTGGCGGCGGCGGCCGCGCCCGACCTCAAGCGGACCCACCTGGAACTGGGCGGCAAGGCGCCGGTGCTGGTCTTCGACGACGCGGACGTCGCGGCGGCGGCCGAGGCCATCGCGGTCGCGGGCTACTTCAACGCGGGCCAGGACTGCACCGCGGCCACCCGCGTGCTGGTCACGCCGGGCGTCCACGACGACTTCCTGGCCGCGCTCACCGATCAGGCCAGGAGTACGCGCACCGGCGCGCCCATCGACCCTGACGTGCTGTACGGGCCGGTCAACAACGCGAACCAGCTGGCCCGGGTGCAGGGCTTCCTGGAGCGGCTCCCGGGGCACGCCACGGTGACCGCCGGCGGCGCACGCGTCGGCGACCGCGGCTACTTCTTCGCCCCGACCGTCGTCGGCGAGCTGCGGCAGACCGACGAGATCGTCCAGGAGGAGGTCTTCGGGCCGGTCATCACCGTGCAGCGGGTCGCCGACGAGGCCGAGGCGGTGGCGCTCGCCAACGGCGTCCGCTACGGGCTCGCCTCCAGCGTCTGGACGAGGGACCACGGCCGGGCCATGCGGGTGTCGCGCGCGCTGGACTTCGGCTGCGTCTGGGTGAACACGCACATCCCGCTCGTGGCCGAGATGCCGCACGGCGGGTTCAAGCACTCCGGGCACGGCAAGGACCTGTCGATGTACGGTCTGGAGGACTACACCCGGATCAAGCACGTCATGCACAACCTCGGGAGCTGACGTGAAATCCGAGGAGATTCACCAGCGCCGTGTGGCCGCAGTCGCCCGGGGCGTCGGCTCGACCCTCTCGGCGTACGTCGACCACGCGAGCGGGGGGACCCTGACCGACGTCGACGGCCGGGAATGGATCGACTTCGCTGCCGGGATCGCCGTGACCAGCGTCGGCAACAGCGCTCCCCGGGTGGTCGAGGCGGTTCGGCGGCAGGTCGAGCGCTTCACCCACACCTGCTTCATGGTCGCCCCCTACGAGGCGTACGTGGCCGTCTGCGAGCAGCTCAACGAGCTGACGCCGGGCGGCTTCGAGAAGCGGTCGGCGCTGTTCAACTCGGGCGCGGAGGCGGTCGAGAACGCCGTCAAGATCGCCCGCTATCACACGAGGCGCCCCGCGATCGTCGTCTTCGACCACGGCTACCACGGGCGTACCAACCTCACGATGGCGTTGACCGCGAAGAACATGCCGTACAAGAACGGGTTCGGCCCGTTCGCCCCGGAGATCTACCGCGCCCCGATGTCGTATCCGCTGCGGGACGGGCTGGACGGGCCCGCCGCGGCGGCACGGGCGATCGACATGATCGAGAAGCAGGTGGGTGCGTCCAATGTGGCGGCCGTGCTGATCCAGCCGATCCAAGGCGAAGGCGGCTTCGTCGTCCCCCCGCCCGGATTCCTGCCCGCGCTGGCCGCGTGGACGCGGGACGCCGGGGCGGTGTTCATCGCCGACGAGATCCAGACCGGCTTCTGCCGGACCGGCGACTGGTTCGCCAGCTCGCACGAGGGGGTCGAGCCGGACCTCATCACCACCGCGAAGGGCATCGCCGGTGGGCTGCCGCTGGCCGGGGTCACCGGCCGGGCATCCATCATGGACAGTGTGCACCTCGGCGGCCTGGGCGGCACCTACGGTGGCAACCCGATCGCCTGTGCCGCCGCGCTCGCCGCCATCGAGACGATGCGCGAGCTGGACCTCGCAGCCGCCGCCCTGCACATCGGCTCGCGGATCACCACGCGGTTGTCCGCGCTGAACCACCCCGCGATCGCCGAAGTACGCGGCCGCGGCGCGATGATCGCCGTCGAACTGCCCGACGCCGACGTCACCGCGCTCGTCGTACGCGACTGCCACGCGAACGGGCTGCTCGTGCTGACCTGCGGCACCTACGGCAACGTGCTGCGCTTCCTGCCGCCCCTGGTGATGCCGGACGACGTCCTCGACCGGGGACTCGACATCCTCACCGCCGCCCTCCAGTCGGTCTCCAAGTAGGCACCGGATCAGGGATGTGCAGGCTTCCCAGGGCTTCGGAAGCCTGCACATCCCTGATCCGCGACCAACAGCGGACTCAGTGCGCGGCGAGCTGGGAGCTGCCGACGCGCAGACCCCACGGTGTCCCGTACTCCTTGAGCTTGTCGAGGAACGGCACGGGATCGAAGGCCTCCGGCCCGAGTACGCCGGTGGCCCGCCAGTCGCCCGCCGCGAGCAGTTCGAGCGCGATGACCGGGTTGACCGCGGTCTGCCAGACCACCGCCTGGTGGCCGTACTCCCGCATCGACCACTCGTTGTCGACGACGTGGTAGAGGTAGACCTCCAGCGGCTCGCCGTCGAGGCCGACCCCCGTGACGAGGGTGCCGGCGCAGGTCTTGCCGCGCATCCGGTCGCCGAGCGTCGCCGGATCGGGCAGCCGGGCGGCCAGCACGTCCCGGGGTGAGACGTCGACGCCGCCGACGCGTACGGGGTTGGTGGAGTCCAGGCCGAGCTTGTGGATCGTCTTCAGCACGTCGATGAACTCGGCGCCCAGCCCGTACTTGAAGGTGACCCGCCGGGCGTCCACCCAGCGCGGGATCAGCAGGACCTCCTCGTGTTCGACGTTGACGCACTCGACCGGGCCGATGCCCTCGGGGAAGTCGAAGACCTCCGGATCGGAGAACGGCTCGGTGGTGTACCAGCCCCGGTCCTTCTCCCAGACCACCGGCGGGTTCAGGCACTCCTCGATGGTGGTCCAGATCGAGAAGCTGGGGGCGAACTCGTAGCCGTCGACGGTGATGTTCGACCCGTCGCGTACGCCGATCTCGTCGATCTCGGCGAACAGCTGGTCGGCGGCGTACCGGGCGAAGACGTCGGAGAGCCCGGGCTCGACACCGATGCCGACGAGCGCGAGCCGGCCGGCGGCGGCCCAGCGTGGATCGGCGGCGAACTGGTCGTCGCCCAGTTTCACCCACGTCTTCTCGAACGGGGCCGACGGATGCGGCCGCGACAAGGACATCGCCATGTCCAGATAGTCGGCCCCGGCGGCGTACGCCCCCTCGAAGATCGGCAGGACGAACCGGGGGTCCACGGCGTTCAGCACGTGGGTGATGCGATGTTCCCGGCAGAGCGCGGCGATCGCGGCGGCCGACGAGGCGTCCACCTGTGCGGCGGTGAACCGCCGGTCCAGGCCGGACACGGCCCGTTGAGCCCGCTCCACGGAGTAGTCGGCGACGACCAGGCGGTCGAAGAAATCGCGGCGCGCCGCGATGGCGGCGGCGGCGCTACCCACGCCACCCGCGCCCACCAGCAGTACTCGCATCGAGTGCGGCGTCGGTGCTGCATCGCGCAGGGCCGACGCCCACAGATTTGATCCTTTGGCTCGCATGAGCCGATCACCTTCTCCTTCTCTCGCACATGCCCGCGCGTGTGGTTCTTTGCGTGCCGAGCGAGCCCCTCGATCGGCGGTCCCGCAGTGCGGCTACCTGCGGTTTCGCGGTGGTTCCCCGGCGGCGCGCCCTCGGGCGTTCGGCGCAGGGGCCGCGAAGTCTTCGATGGGTACGCCGAAAGCAGCACCCGGATACGGGTAAGCCCGTCCGGCCCCACGCCGCGGACATGGCAGGCGAGGGCCGGACGGGCTGACGAGTGGACTAGCTGGTGGCGGCGCGCCGCGAGCGGCGGGCGTTGCGCAGTTGCCCGACGGCGACGATGACGAAGGCGACCGCGAACATCGCCGTGGCGATCGCGTTGACCTGCGGCGGAATGCCCCGCTGGTTGGCGCCCCAGACGAACAGCGGGAAGGTGCGAACCGGGCCGCTGTTGAAGGTCGTGATGATGTAGTCGTCGAAGGAGAGCGAGAAGCTCAGCAGAGCCGCGCTGACGATGCCGGGCATGACCAGCGGCAACGTGACACGGCGGAAAGTGGCCCAGGGGCTGGCGTAGAGGTCCATCGCCGCCTCCTGCAGCCGGGGATCGAGCCCCGCCAACCGCGCCTTCACCGTCACCACCACGAACGACACACAGAACATCACGTGTGCGATCACGATAGTCGGCAGCCCGGGGTCGACGCCAGTACCCAGGAAGAGTGTCAGCAGCGAGGACCCCATGACGATCTCGGGCGTGGCCATCGGGAGGAAGATCAGCACGTTCACCGCGGAGCGCCCGAGGAAGCGGTGGCGCACGAGCGCGAAGGCGATGAGCGTACCGAGGATCGTCGCGATGACCGTGGCGATGGCCCCGATCCGGAGGCTGACCCCGAGCGAGCCGCACATGTCGTCGGCCCCGCTGCAGATGTTCGCCCAGTTGTTCAGCGTCCAGTGCACGCCGGAGTCGTCGAGCAGGTAGGTCGTCTTGTTGGAGGTCGGCTGGTTGAACGACAGCAACGCGATGACGGCGATCGGCAACGCCAGGTACGCCAGGACCACCAGCCCGACGCCCATGACCCAGTGGTCGGCGACCCAGCGACGGAAGCGGCGCATCACACCACCTCGTCCGTGCCGGAGATCGCGACGTAGAGGCCGACCAGCACGAGGATGCCCGCCATCAGGGTGAACGAGAGCGCCGCCGCGACCGGGATGTCGCCGACCCGCAGGTACTGCGACTGGATCACGTTGCCGATCATCGTGGTCGACGGGCTGCCGAGCAGCTCGGCGTTGATGTAGTCGCCGGCCGCCGGGATGAAGGTCATCAGGGTCCCGGCGACGACGCCCGGCATCGACAGCGGCAGGGTCACCCGGAAGAAGGACTTGATCGGGTGGGCGTACAGGTCGCCGGCCGCCTCGAGCAGCCGGGGATCGAGCTTGCCGAGGGAGGCGTAGAGCGGCAGGACCATGAACGGCAGGAAGTTGTAGGTCAGCCCGGCGATCACCGCGAACGGGGTGGCCAGCAGCCGGTCGTCCGGGCCGAAGAACGGAGTCAGCCGGAGCGCGTCCATCACCCAGCCCTGGTCGGACAGGATCGTCTTCCAGGCGAGCGTACGCACGAGGAAGCTGGTGAAGAACGGGGCGATGACGGCGATGAGCATCAAATTCCGCCAGCGGCCCGCCTTCAGCGCGATCGCGTACGCCAGCGGATAGCCGATCACCAAGCAGGCGACCGTCGCGATCAGCGAGTACGCCAGCGACCGGACGAACTGGTCGGAGTAGGTGCTGATGCCGTCGGTGAAGTTCTGCCAGCGCCAGGTCAGCTCGTAACCGTCCTCCAGGCTGCCGGCCGGATCCCACAGGGTCGACTGGGCGAGCATCGCGATCGGGATGGCGAAGAAGATCACCAGCCAGAGGCCGCCCGGGAAGAGCTGGAGGTAGGGCACCCACCAGCGCCGTTTCGCGCCCGCCACCGGTTCGGCCGCGGGCTGGTAGGTCGGGCCGCCCTCCGAGGTGGTGGCGATGACGGCGGTCACGCCGGTTCCGGCGTGGAGTCGGGCGCGAGCAGGAACGAGGGTTCCGGCGTGGTGTCGGGCGCGAGCAGGAACGAGTGCGCCGGATGCCAGTGCAGGGTCACCTCGGAACCCGGCGCCAACGGGCCGCCCGTCCCGGAGTTCGGGGCGAAGACGGCCAGCTCGTCGCCCCACGGCGCACGCACGAGGTACTGCGTCGACACCCCGACGTAGGAGGAGTCCGTGATGACCCCGGGCACCGCGTTGTGCCCTTCCGGGACCCCCTCGACCGACAAGTGCAGCTTCTCTGGGCGTACCCCTAGAAGAGCGGGACCAGAGGTGAGACGCGACCGGGCCGCGGGCACCGCGAACCGCGAGCCGTGTGCCTCGACCGCGACGTCCTCCCCCGACGGGCCGTACGCCCGCGCGGTGAGCAGGTTGGACTGCCCGAGGAAGTTGGCGACGAACGCGCTGCCCGGGAACTCGTAGATCTCGGTGGGCGTGCCCAGCTGCTCGATCCGCCCGGCGTTCATCACGGCCACGGTGTCGGCCATCGTCATGGCCTCCTCCTGGTCGTGCGTGACGTGCACGAAGGTCAGGCCGACCTCGGTCTGGATCCGCTTCAGCTCGATCTGCATCTGGCGGCGCAGCTTCAGGTCGAGCGCGCCGAGCGGCTCGTCGAGCAGCAGCACCTGCGGATGGTTGACGAGCGCGCGAGCCAGCGCGACCCGCTGCTGTTGCCCACCGGAGAGCTGGGCCGGCCGGCGCTGGCCGTAGTCGGCCAGTTGCACCAGCTCCAGCATCGCCTGGACGGCCGGCTTGATCTCGGCCCGCTTGACCTTGCGCTGCTGGAGCCCGAAGGCCACGTTCTGCTCGACCGTCATGTGCGGGAAGAGCGCGTAGCTCTGGAAGACGGTGTTGACCGGCCGCTGGTAGGGCCGCAGCCGGGTGATGTCCTGCCCGCCCAGGGTGATCACGCCCGCGGTCGGCTCGTCCAGCCCCGCCACCATCCGCAGCGTGGTGGTCTTGCCGCAGCCGGACGCCCCGAGCAGGGCGAAGAAGGACCCCTCCGGGATCTGGAGGCTGACGTCGTCGACCGCGGTGACCGCGCCGAAGCGCTTGGTCACCGCGGTCAGGGTGAGTCCACCGGTGGCGGGGGCGGTCATCCGGTCTCAGGCCCCGATCACGGCGCGGAACTTACGCTCGTAGTCCTTGCGGACGTCCTCGTCGACCGTCATGAACGGGTGCGCCTTGGCCAGCTCGGCGTCCGTCGGGAAGATGAAGTTGTCCTCGACCAGCTCGGCGTCGACGGCCTTCATGGCCTCCTGGGCGCCGGCGACCGGGCAGATGTAGCTCACCCACGCCGCGACCTCGGCCGCCACCTTCGGGTCGTAGTAGTAGTCGATCAACGACATCGCGTTGCTGGCGTGGGTCGAGCTGATCGGGATGAGCATGTTGTCCGACCAGTACAGCTGGCCCTCCTCGGGGATGACGTACTCGACGTTCCCCTCGGTCGCGAGCACGTCGCCGGACCAGCCGATACAGGCGGCGATGTCGCCCTTGGCCAAGTCCTGCAGGTAGTCGTTGCCGGCCACGCGGCGGATGTGCCCGGAGTCGACGGCCTTCTTCAGCTTCTCGAGCGCGGCGTCGTAGTCGGCCGAGGTGAAGTTCGCCGGGTCCTTGCCGAGCGACAGCAGGATCAGGCCCATGGTGTCGTTCAGCTCGGTCATCACCGCGACCTTGCCCTTGAGGTCGGACCGGGTCAACAGCTCCTCGACGCTCTTGACCGGGGTCTTGACGACCTTGGTGTTGTAGCCGATGCCGGTGAAGCCGGACTGCCACGGCGCGGCGTACACGTTGTCGGGGTCGTAGCTGCGGCCCTTCAGCGACGGCAGGAGGTTCTTCTGGAACGCCGTCACCTTGGTCGGCTCGAACTTCGCGACCTGATTCGCCTTGATCATCCGGGCCGACAGCCAGTCGGTGAAGACGATGAGGTCGGGCTCGATCGGCTTGCAGTCGGCCAGCTGCGCGCGGATCTTGCCGTAGAACTCGTCGTTGTCGTTGATGTCCTCGCGGTAGGTCACGTCGATGCCGGTCTTGGCCTTGAACGCGTCCAGCGTGGGGTGCTTGCCCGTCTTCTCGTCGAGGTCCAGGTACTCGACCCAGTTCGAGAAGACCAGCTTGCGCTCCTGCGCCGACACATCGGTGACCGTGCAGGCCGGGGCGGCGCTGCTCGCCGAGGAGGTCGGGTTCTTGGCCTTGGTGCCACAGGCGGCCAGGGCTCCACCGGTCAGGGCCAAGGCACCGCCGGCGGCCACGCCACGCAGCAACCCGCGCCGGGTCGGCATGACGTCGAGCAGCGCTTTCGCCTCCGGGGACAGAGGCTTACGGGAAGACGAGCGCATCTGAGGTTCCTTCTCTACGGCAGTGCGGGGGCTCACGAAATATAGTGCCCTCCCCGAGCCCGGCGGTAACTCCGGCGAATGTCCAACATCACGTGCTTGACCTGCACGGAAGCCCCATCGGGATTCCGTCGTCGTTCTCGACTTCCACAACGGATTACGCGAGAATCTTGGTTCAGGATTGCGGTTTCTTCGTTCGACTCGGCCCTGGAGGTTCGATGGCGGTTCGGCAACACCTCGACAACGCCCACCACGCGCTGCTTGACGACGTCGCCAAGCAGATCATCGCCCAGTTGCAGGAGGACGGCCGCCGTCCGTACGCGACGATCGGGCGCGCGGTCGGGCTCTCCGAGGCAGCCGTCCGCCAGCGGGTTCAACGGCTGATCGACGCGGGCGTGATGCAGATCGTCGCCGTCACCGACCCGCTCCAGCTGGGGCTGGGCCGGCAGGCCATGGTCGGCGTGAAGACGACCGGCGACCTGGAGGCGATCGCCGACCAGATCGCGGCCATCGACGAGGTGGACTACGTCGTGATCACCGGCGGCTCGTTCGACATCCTGCTGGAGGTCGTGGCGGGGGACGACGACCACCTCCTGGCCATCATGCAGCGCGTACGCGCGGTCGACGGGGTCAGCAGCGCGGAGATCTTCGTCTACCTCAAGCTGCGCAAGCAGACCTACACCTGGGGCGCGTGATCCCTTCGGATTTCGTGGTGATCTTTGTGTGTTGCCACGGTTTCAGTTGCCACTACCGGCGATGGTATGCGATAACCGTCGCATGGGAAACCCGACCGACCACCTTTGGATGCACTTCACCCGCATGGGCGCGTACGCCGAATCGGCCGTGCCGACGATCGTCCGCGGCGACGGCTGCTACGTCTGGGACACCGACGGCAAGCGCTACCTCGACGGGCTGGCCGGGCTCTTCGTGGTCAACGCCGGGCACGGCCGCCAGGAGCTGGCCGAGGCGGCGGCCAAGCAGGCGAGCGAACTGGCCTACTTCCCCCTCTGGTCGTACGCCCACCCCAAGGCGGTCGAGCTGGCCGAGCGGATCGCCGGCCTCGCCCCGGGCGACCTGAACCGGGTCTTCTTCACGACCGGCGGCTCCGAGGCGGTGGAGAGCGCCTGGAAGCTCGCGCGGGCGTACTTCAAGCGCGTCGGGCAGCCGCTCCGGCACAAGGTGATCAGCCGCTACGTCGCGTACCACGGGACGTCCATGGGCGCGTTGAGCCTCACCGGGGTGCCGCCCTTCAAGGTGGACTTCGAGCCGCTGGTGCCGGGCGCGATCAAGGTGCCCAACGCCAACTTCTACCGCGCCCCCGAGTTCTGCCGCGACGACGAGGAGGAGTTCGGGCGCTGGGCGGCGGACGAGATCGAACGGGCCATCCTCCGGGAAGGGCCCGAGACGGTGTGCGCGGTGTTCCTGGAGCCCGTCCAGAACGCCGGTGGCTGCCTTCCCCCGCCGGCCGGGTACTTCCAGCGCGTACGCGAGATCTGCGACCGGTACGGCGTACTGCTGGTCTCGGACGAGGTCATCTGCGCCTGGGGCCGGCTCGGCAGCTACTTCGGCGCCCAGCGGTACGCGTACCAGCCGGACATCATCACCACGGCGAAGGGCCTGACCTCGGGGTACTCCCCGCTCGGCGCGATGATCGCGGCGGACCGGCTGATCGAGCCGTTCCTGGGCGACAAGCAGATGTTCGCCCACGGGATCACCTTCGGCGGGCACCCGGTCAGCTGCGCGGTGGCCCTCGCCAACCTGGACCTCTTCGAGCGGGAGGACCTCGTCGGCCACGTCGCCGCGACCAGCGACGCGTTCCGGGCCACCCTGAGCCGGCTGCACGACCTGCCGATCGTCGGCGACGTACGCGGCGACGGCTACTTCTTCGGCATCGAGCTGGTCAAGGACAAGACGACCCGGGAGAGCTTCAGCGACGCCGAGTCGGAGCGGATCCTGCGCGGCTTCCTGTCCCACGCGCTGTACGACGCCGGGCTCTACTGCCGGGCCGACGACCGAGGCGACCCGGTGGTGCAGCTGTCCCCGCCGCTCATCGCGGAGCAGCAGCAGTTCGACGAGATGGAGCAGATCCTCCGCAGCGTCCTGACCGACGCCTGGTCCCTCCTCTAGCGGGGGCGGGACTCTAGCGGGAGGCGCGACTCTAGCGGGAGGCGGGACGGGCGGGTTACTGGATGTCGTCGGGGCTCATTCCGAGCAGGTTGGCGACCTGCTCGACGACCACGTCGCGGACCAGTTCGGCGAGGTCGTCCCGGTCGCCCGCCCGGAACTCCAGCGGACGCCGATAGACGACGATCCGCGGCGGTACGCCGTGCCGCCCCGGCCGGCCGGGCAGCAGCCGGGCCAGCGGCACCGAGCCGTCTTCGAGCACGTCGGAGTCGTAGACGTTGAGGTCCGGCGGCACGTCCTCGACGGCGAACTCGACGCCGGCCAGCTCTTTGCTGTACTGCCGTTCGAGGCCCTCGACCGTGTCGAGCACCAGGTCGTCGAAGATCTCGGCCTTCGTCCGGGACATCGGCACGCTGGCCGGGACCAGTCGGCCCCGGAGGCCGCGGCCGTGCCGATCGCGTCGCGCACGCGAGCGGCGGGCGCGGGGATGGCGGGGATCGGTCACGCAGCTACCCTAGCTTGACCGGTCGGCTGACCGAGAGCGAGTTCACCCACAGCGTTCTCCGCGTGTCGGGGCCATGACGGAGTGCGAGAAGCGCTAACGTCAGCGGCCGTGAGGTCACCGCGACGCTGTTCTCGCAACGGATGCCCCAGACAGGCAGTTGCGACGCTGACCTATGTCTATTCGGACTCTACGGCAGTTGTCGGGCCTCTTGCGATAAATCCGGAACCGCACACGTACGACCTCTGTGAGACGCACGCGCGGAACTTGACGGCACCTCGCGGCTGGCAACTCGTCCGGCACGACGGCGAATTCGAGACGCCGCCACCGACGACGGATGACCTGGTCGCCCTAGCCGAGGCGGTACGCGAGGCGGCCCGGCCGGCCACGCGGATCGCCGAAGACGGCACTCCCCTGCCCCCCACCCCGGGTCGTCGCGGACACCTCCGCGCCGTCCCACCGCCGAACTGACGGAACCGCCGAGACGAATTCGCCGAATCGGCGAAGTCGCCGAACCGACGAAAATCACCGAACCGGCAAAGCTTGACGAAGCCGCACGCCTGACGGGACCTGCCCGACTGGCGGAACCTACCCGGCTGACGAGTCCGCTTAACCGAAACGCGAACCGGGCGCCCCCATGACGAGGACGCCCGGCCCGGACGAATATCAAGCTGCGCGGCGCTTCAGCTTCCGACGCTCGCGTTCGGACAGTCCACCCCAGATGCCGAAACGCTCGTCGTGGCCCAGTGCGTACTCCAGGCACTCCGATTTGACCTCACAGCGTGAGCAGATCCTCTTCGCCTCGCGCGTCGACCCGCCCTTCTCCGGGAAGAAAGCCTCCGGATCGGTCTGCGAGCACAGTGCACGCTCCTGCCACTCCGGCGCATTGCCGAGCAGATCGGCGACGACGGGTCGGCCGTCCATCGCACCAGCCTCCTTCACCTGCGCCGGACCGGCCGGCGCATCCCCCCTCTTGCCCTGTTGCGGTGATCCACTCGTACCACGAACTGGAAGCCGTGGTCTGGTGGTCGCCCCAGAACAACCCCTGAGAATTACACGCAGTTCGCGTCGGCATCGTCAAGGACAACGGTCCGTTCAGGGCCGTTCGTACCGGGGCATCCCGCCACTGCCCTATCGGTTCGCCGACCCGATTGGTTACGCCCTCTCGGCGTGTCGTACCAAGAAATTCTGATCCGGCGGCGCAAACTGGCGCACCTTACATAGGAGTCAACGAATAAGTGGTGTTCCGCTGACGCGCGGGACGTCCGATTGTGGCCGCGATGGCGTGCAGTTGCTCGACCGTACGCGCGGAACCGTGCTCAGACCCGGCCATCCGCGAGATGGTCTCCTCCATCAGCGTTCCGCCGAGGTCGTTGCAGCCGCCCTGAAGCATCGCCGCGGTGCCCTCGTCGCCGAGCTTGACCCACGAGCACTGAATGTTGGGTATCCGACCGTGCAAGAGGATCCGGGCCATCGCGTGGACCGCGCGGTTCTCCCGCCAGGACGCTCCGGCGCGGGCGATGCCGGCGAGGTAGATCGGGGCGTTGGTGTGGACGAACGGCAGCGCCACGAACTCCGTGAAGCCGCCGGTGTCGTCCTGGATCCCGGCCAGCACACGGAAATGGCCCAGCCAGTGTCCAGGGTGGTCGACATGTCCGTACATCATCGTGGCCGAGCTGCGGATGCCCAGCCGGTGCGCGGTGGAGACGACGTCGATCCAGGCCGCCGCGGGCAGCTTGCCCTTGGTCAGGACCCATCGGACCTCGTCGTCGAGGATCTCGGCGGCCGTGCCGGGAATGGTGTCGAGCCCAGCCTCGCGCAACCGCGCCAGCCAGTCGTGGACGGACACGCCGGCCTTGGCGGCACCGGTGACGATCTCCATCGGGGAGAAGGCGTGGACATGCAACCCCGGTACCCGTTCCTTGATCATTCGAATCAGGTTCGGGTAGATCTCCACCGGAAGTCTCGGGTCGATGCCGCCTTGCAGGCAGACTTCGGTCGCGCCGAGCCGGGCCGCTTCCTCGGCGCGGTCCGCGACCTCGTCCACGCTGAGCCGGTAGGCGTCGGCGTCGCGCTCCCGTTGCGCGAACGCGCAGAACCGGCAGCCGACGTAGCAGACGTTGGAGAAATTGATGTTCCGGTTGACCACATAGGTCACGTCGTCGCCGACGGCCTCGCGCCGCCAGCGGTCCGCGATCGCGGCCAGCTCGTCCAGCCGCTCACCCTCCGCGGCGAACAAGGCCAGGGCCTCGCTCTGATTCCGCGGGTCCAGCAGGCTCGCGGGGTCGCTCGCGGCCCGTCTCAGTCCCGCCGCCAACTCCGGGTACGCCGAAAGCAGCGGCACTGCTGACAGACCGTCGCGCAGCACCGTTTCTTGCAGCACAGTCCAGTCGCCGTAGACGTCGTCGAAGTCGGACCGGCGGTCGCCGGTGCGCCCCTCGTCGTCGACCGCCGCGTACAGGTCGGTGCGGCCGGCCGAGAACACCTCCTCCGGCTCCTGCCACGGCCGCCCGACCGGGCGGGCCTCCTCCCGGGCGAGCCCGGTCGCCGGATCGGCCAACGCGGCCACGTGACCGTGCAGGCGCGGATCCAGCCACGGTTCGCCGGCCAACCCGCGTCGGGCGTACCCGGGGTAGATGGTCAGGCGCTCGCGGAGCTGGAAGCCGGCCGCGGCCGTATGCCGCGCGAGTGTGTCGATGAGCGGCCACGGGCGTTCCGGGTTGACGTGGTCGGCGGTGACGGGTGAGACGCCGCCCCAGTCGTCGATGCCGGCCCGCAGCAGCAGCTCGAAGTCGCCCGCCGCCTCGACCAGGTTGGGCGGGGCCTGGATGCGCGTCTTGGGGCCGCAGACCAGTCGCGTGACCGCGATGGTCGCGGCGAGGTCGAGCATCTCGGCGTCCGGCGCCGACCGCATGGCGGTGTCCGGCTTGGCGCGGAAGTTCTGGATGATGAGTTCCTGGATGTGGCCGTATTCGCGGGCGACGCGGCGCATGGCGAAGATCGCGTCGACGCGCTCTTCCAGCGTCTCGCCGATCCCGATGAGGATGCCCGTGGTGAACGGCACACCGACCCGACCGGCGTCCTCGAGGACGCGCAGCCGGACGGCCGGCTCCTTGTCGGGCGAGCCGTAGTGCGGGCCGCCCGGCTCGGACCACAACCGCGTCGCGGTGGTCTCCAGCATCATCCCCATGCTCGGCGCGACCGGCTTGAGCCGTTGCAGATCCGCCCAGCTCAGTACGCCCGGATTGAGGTGCGGCAGCAGCCCGGTCTCCTCCAGCACCGCGATCGCCGACGCGCGTACGTAGTCCAGTGTGGAGTCGTAGCCGCGCTCGTGCAGCCAGTCCCGGGCGGCCTCCCACCGGTCCTCGGGCCGGTCGCCGAGCGTGAACAAGGCCTCCTTACAGCCCTGTTCGGCCCCCTGCCGGGCGATCTCGAGAACCTCGTCGCGCTCCAGGAACGGGCTCGGCACGCGATGCGGGACGGTGGCGAAGGTGCAGTAGTGGCAACGATCACGGCAGAGCCGGGTCAGCGGGATGAACACCTTCTTGGAGAACGTGACGACCCCCGGCCGGCCCGCCTCGGCCAGCCCAGCGTCGCGTACGCCCCCGGCGACGGCCAGCAAGGCGTCCAAGTCCTCGCCCCGAGCGCCGAGCAGGACTTCGGCCTCGGCCCGATCGAGCTGCCTCCCCTCGCGCGCCCGATGGAGCGCGCGCCGTATGCCTGAGGATCCCCCTGAAGATTGCGCCACGAGGGGCAGCCTACTGCCGTTGGACACTCGGCACCCCTACCGGTGCAGGCCCGGCCGACCGATTCGGTGACGTGAGAGAGGATGGCACCATGCGCATGACGGTGATCGCCGGTGGCATCGGCGGAGCTCGTTTCCTTCAGGGCGTTCGGGCGTACGCCCGGACGATCGGCGGCGAGGTGACCGCGATCGTCAACGTCGGCGACGACGTGACCCTCCACGGCCTGCGGATCTGCCCCGACCTCGACTCGGTGATGTACACCCTGGGCGGCGGCAACGACGCCGAACGCGGCTGGGGCCGGGCGAAGGAGACCTGGACGGTCAAGGAGGAGCTGGCCGCGTACGGGCTGGGCCCGGAGTGGTTCGGGCTCGGTGACCGGGACATCGCCACCCACCTGACCCGGAGCGTCATGCTCACGGCGGGCTACCCGTTGTCCCAGGTCACCGAGGCGCTCAACCGGCGCTGGCAGCCCGGCGTACGGATGATCCCGGCGACCGACGACAAGGTCGAGACGCACGTCGTGATCTCCGCCGCTGACGCCGCCGACCAGGGCCTGGTGACCTCGGAGACGGCCACCGCCGCACTGGAGGGCGGCGAGTACGCCATGCACTTCCAGGAGTGGTGGGTCCGCTATCGGGCCGGCATCCCGGCGAAGAAGTTCGTCTTCGTGGGCTCCGAACAGGCCGCGCCCGCGCCCGGCGTGGTCGACGCGCTGACCGACGCCGACGTCGTCCTGATCGCGCCGTCCAACCCGGTGGTCTCCGTCGCGCCGGTGCTCGCCATCCCCGGCGTACGCGCGGCGCTGCTGGCCGCCCGGGGTCCGGTGGTCGGGGTGTCTCCCATCATCGCCGGGGCGCCCGTCCGGGGCATGGCCGACAAGTGCCTGGCCGCGATCGGGGTCGACTGCACGGCTCAGGCCGTGGGCGGGGCGTACGGCGCCCGGGGTTCGGGCGGCATCCTCGACGCCTGGCTGGTCGACACCAGCGACGCCGGGATCGTCGTCCCCGGCGTTACGGTCCGATCGGCTCCACTATGGATGACCGACGAGGAGGCCACCGCCGCCATGGTCCGCGCCGCCCTGACCGCCGGAGGTGTCGCGTGACCCTCCCCGACGGCGGTTACGCCGTTCTCCCGATTCGCGGCATTCCCGAGGTACGCCCCGGCGACGACCTCGCCGCGCTGATCATGCGGGCCGCGCCCTGGTTGCAGGACAACGACGTGCTGGTGGTCACCAGCAAGATCGTGTCGAAGGCCGAGGGTGCGCTCGTCCCCGTCCCGACCGAGGGACCCGACCGGGAAGCCGCCCGGGAGGCGGCGCTGCAATCGCAGACGGCGCGGGTCGTCGCCACCCGTGGGCATACCCGGATCGTGCAGACCCACCACGGCTTCGTCATGGCCAGCGCCGGCATCGACGCCTCCAATGTGGAGCGCTCGCAGCTGGTGCTGCTGCCCAAGGACCCGGACGCGTCCGCCCGCTCCCTGCGGTCCGACCTGCTCGAACGCGGGCTCGACGTCGCCGTGATCGTCTCCGACACGATGGGCCGCCCGTGGCGGAACGGCCTCACGGACGTCGCCCTCGGCTCGGCCGGGCTGGAGCCGCTGCGCGACCACCGAGGCGAGACCGATCCGCACGGCAACCAGCTGCACATCACCCAGATGGCCGTGGTGGACGAGCTGGCGGCCGCGGCCGAGCTGGTCAAGGGCAAGATCGACCAGGTACCGGTGGCGGTGATCCGGGGCTACCTGACCGCCACGACGGCAGACAGCGTGCCGGTGGTGCCGACCCTCGTCCGGGACGCGGCCAACGACCTCTTCTCGCTCGGCACCGCCGAGGCGATCGAACTCGGCCGCACCACCCCGCTCTCCTGACGGCTGCCTTCGGCGCTTCTCTCGACGGCTGCCTTCGGCGCTTCTCTCGACGGCTTCCTTCGGCGCTGGATCACGGATCTCGGTCGAATCTTGGTCCAAGATTCGACCCGGAACCCTGATCCAGCGCGGACAAAACGGGCGCGGAGGGCGGCGCGGAATGTCCGTCAGGCTTCGAGGAGGCTGCGGCCGAGCACGGTCGGCAGATGCCGGACGCGGTTGCCCTCCCGGACGCTCATCACCAGGCCGGAGTCCCGCAGCACGGTGAGGTGCTGGCTGGCCGAGGCGGGCGAGATGGCCAGCTTCTTGGCGACCTCGCCGGTCGTCGAGCCGTGCACGATCGCCTCGAGCACGGCGGCTCGCGTACGCCCGATCAGCTCGCTCAGCGCCTTCGGCCGGCTCAGCTCGCCGCCCGCCCGATCGATCGGGTAGACGAGCACGGGCGGCAGGGCTTCGTCGACGAGGGTGATCGGGCGACCCGGCGCCTTGAAGAACGAGGGGATCAACGTCAGGCCGCGGCCGTTCAGATGTAGCTCGCGTTCACCCCGGTAGGACTCGATCTCGATCGCGTCGCCGGTCCAGCGGGCACCCACGCTCAGCCCGGCCAGGAGCCCGTCGACCCCCTCGTGGGCCAACAGTCGGCGACGCTGCACGAGGTCGGATTCGACCGCTGTGCGTACGCGGGACCAGATGGGGTCGAGGGCGACCTCCCGGTAGCGGACGAGCGACCGGCGCAGCCCGCTCATCCCACCGGCTCCGACCAGGTCGGTCGCCGCCGGTGACGGCCGAGCGTGCCGGGCGAGCAGGTCGAGGTCGCGCCGGACCAGCCGATGGGACGTCCGCAGCAGGGCGTCGACTCCGGCGGAGAACCCGGTCCGGCCCTCGGCCGGGGTGAGGAAGTCGGGGAAGTAGCCGACCGGCGGGTTCAGTTCGAGCAGCAGATCGACTTCGGCTCGATCCTGGCCGCCCATCACCAGGCGGTCACCAACAGTTCGTCGCCAGTCACCCAGAGTAAGGTCCGGACGGCGCGATCGCAGCAGGTGGATGCTCAGACTGAGCTCCCACAGCGGGTCCGGCGCCGAGGCAAGCCGCGTACGCGCGAGGTCGGCGCCGGTGAAGTGGATCCGCAGCATCTTCCACCAGCCGGACGGGGGCGTTGAAGAAAGACTCTACCCACCCACCGACCAGGGTGTTTCGGCCAGGACTGAAAGACGGTGATCTGACAGGAACCCTTACGGCAGGATGTCGGGACGGCGGGGACACGGGCGATCGGTGATTCGGGGGAACACCGCTCGCTCGTGAACCTGCCCGCGACGGTGGCGTCAGAGCACCTCGGAGCCACGCTCCTTGAGGGAGTCCACCAGCTTCTTGACCTCCTGCGCCCGATCCCGCGGGCACACCAGGACGGCGTCCGGGGTGTCGACGATGATCATGTCGCGTACGCCGAGCGCGGCGACGATCCGGCCGGTGGTCGGGATGATCAGGCTGTCCGCCACATCGTGCAGGATCACGCCTTCCTTGACCGCCACGTCGTCGTCGGCGTCGCTGCGCTCACCCAGGATCACGTTGCCGTCCCGGTCCGGCGGCAGCACCTCGCACAGAGTGTGGAAGTCGCCGACGTCATGCCAGCCGAAGTCGCCCGGCACCGTGCCGACCAGGCCCTGCGCCGCCGCGCCCTCCATCACCGCGTAATCCACCGAGATCTTCGGCAGCTCCGGCCAGATCTCGAGCAGCGCCCGCTCCCGGTCGTCGGTGTCCCAGGCGGCGGCGATCTTCGTCAGGCCCGCGTACAGCTGCGGCTGCTGCCGGCTCAGCTCCGCCAGGAACACGTCGGTACGCCAGACGAACATGCTCGCGTTCCAGAAGTAGCGGCCGGAGGCGACGTATTCCTCGGCCACTTCCTGTGAGGGCTTCTCCTTGAACTCGACGACCCGGCTGATCGAACCGGAGACGACCTCGCCGCAGTGCAGGTAGCCGTAGCCGGTCTCGGGATGGGTCGGCTGGATGCCGACCGTCATCAGCAGACCCTGCTCAGCCCCGACCACTGCCTGCCGCACGACGTCGACGAAGACTGCCTCATCGCGTACCAGATGGTCGGCGGCGAAGGAACCCATCACCGCACCGGGCGCGCGGAGCTGGATCACCGCGGCGGCCAGCCCGATCGCCGCGCACGAGTCGCGTGGCGACGGTTCCACGAGGATGTTGGCCTCGGGCACGTCCGGGAGCTGGCGGGCGACCGACGTGGCGTGCGCGGCCCCCGTGACGACCAGGGTGTCCGCGGGCGGCGACAACGGCGCGAGCCGCGACACGGTGGCCTGCAGCAACGTCGCGGCCGTCCCGGTCAGGGGGTGCAGGAACTTGGGGTTCGCGGCCCGCGACAGGGGCCACAACCGAGTTCCACTGCCCCCGGCGGGGATGACGGCATGCAACATCGCGCCATTCTCCGTGGTCCGACCATCCGCCATGCGGCTCCCTCCAGGGCAGTAATCTTCGCCTCACGGTGGGCAGCGCCCAACGGCCTCCCCACCGGCGCGTTCACCAGCTCGCGGCCGCAGCACAGCGCTCGGCGCGAGACGGTTTTCGCGTCGTGGCCCACAATTTACGCGGTTTTGCCCTATCTCGCAGCTCGGGACCAAGCGGCCAGATGCGCCTCGGCACTCGCCGCCCAGGTGAACTCCTTGGCCCGGGCGAGCCCGGCCTGCGCCAGGGTAACGCGGCGAGCTTGGTCCTCCAGCAACGCGAGCAGATCCTTGGCGATCCGATCCGGATCCTCGCCGGTGTACGCCACCGCGTCGCCGCCGACCTCGGGCAGGGAGAGCCGCGGCGTGGTCAGCACCGGCGTCCCGCAGGCCATCGCCTCCAGCACGGGCAGGCCGAAGCCCTCACCATGGCTCGGGTACGCCGCCACCGCCGCCCCGCCCAGGAAACCGGGGAGGTCGGCGTACCGGAGATAGCCGGGACGCAGCAGGCGCAGGTGGGCCGGCACCTCGGCGACGGCCCGATCGATCTCGTCGTCGTGCCCGGAACCGCCGGCGATCACCAACGCGGGCGGGTTGGGCAGCTCCTTCACCGCCAGCACCCAGCCGCGGATCAGGTTCGGCACGTTCTTCCGCGGCTCCTTCGCGCCGAGGAAGGCGAGATAGTCGCCCGCGCCGAGCCCCAGACGGGCGCGTACGCGAGCCTTCTCGGACTCCGACGGCACGTGGAACGCCTCCGGGTCGACCCCGTGGTACGCCACGTCGATGCGCGTGGGATCGGCGTCGAGCAGCCGGATCAGCTCGTCCCGGGTGGCCTTGCTCGGCACGATGACCCGGGCCGCCCGGCGCAGCGACGTCTTGATCGCGCTGCGGAAGAAGGTCCGCTTCGCGGCGTCGTAGTGCTCGGGCTCGGTGAAGAAGGTCGCGTCGTGCACCGTCACCGTGACCGGGCAGGTCGCGCGCAACGGGCAGGTGTAGAAGGGCGAGTGCAGGACGTCGGCGCCGAGCTGCTGAGCCAGCAGCGGGAGGCCGGTCTGCTCCCAGGCCAGCCGGGCCGGGCGATGCGCGACCGCCGCCGGCGCGCCGACGACGTCGGCGAGCGGCAACATCCGCTGGTATCGCTCCACGTCGGTGCGCTGGGCGACGACGCTGATGCCCTCGGTGTCGACCAGGGCGCCGAGCAGACCGTCCAGGTAGCGCCCCACCCCGCCCCGGTCGGCTGGAACGCTGGTGGCGTCGACGAGCACGCGGGCCACTGTCACTCCTTCGCCGGCGGCGCTATGAAATCGCTGTGTTGGCAATCGCTGTGCGCCGCATCACAGATGTCGGCTCTACCTTACGCCCGCACGTCGACGGTTGCGGGTCCGCGACGCGACACCTGGCTGAAGTGCGTGAGTTAGCGTGACCATGTGTCGACGATGTCCTCCGCCTTCCTGGCAGCCGTTTCCGCCGATCCGGCGCGTCCCCTGCTCACCTGGTACGACGACGCCACGGGCGAACGGACAGAACTCTCCGGTGCGACCCTCGCCAACTGGGTGTCCAAGACCGCGAACCTGCTGGTCGACGGCTGCGGCCTCGGCCCCGGGGCGAATGCGGCGATCGAGCTGCCCCCGCACTGGCAGACCGCGGCGCTCTACCTGAGCGTGTGGACGGCCGGACTCTCCATCTCGGCCGAGTCGCCACTGGACGTCGCCTTCGTCAGCCCAGGTGAGACCGCTGACGCGCCGGACGTCTTCGCGGTCGGGCTGCACCCCTTCGCCCTGCCCGTACGCGACCTGGCCCCGGGCGTACAAGACTGGGTGTCGTCCGCGCGTGTCCACGGCGACCACTACAGCGGGCCACACCCGGCCGGCACGGATCTCGCTCTCGGCACATTCACGCACGACTCACTCGTCTCATTCGCGTCCACCCGGGCCGCAGCAATGGGGCTCATCGCCGGATCCCGCGTCCTCCTGGCCATCGAGGACCACCCCGACGTGGTCGACTGGCTCGTGGCTCCGCTCGTCGCCGGCTGCACTCTCGTGTTGTCCGCCCACACCGACGCTTCCTCCACTTTGGAGAGGCGTGCGGCGGTGGAACGGGCCGTGCTCGTCCCCCGCCTGTCGCACTGACCCGTGGCAGACCGCCCCATGGCGGCGCGGTCTGCCTTCATGATCACGCCGAACCTCGCTTTACGGATCAGCGTGGCTTCAGCGTGTCCGGGTCGATCAGCACGGTCGGCTCCTCGCCGGCCTTCGCGGACTCAGCGCCCGAAGTCTCCGACTTCGGTGCCTCAGCGTTCGGTGGCTCCGGCTTCGGCGTGGGCTCCGTCAACTCTTCCTCGAGGCGCGGAATCGAGATCTCCTGGTCGGCCGCCCGATCCCGCGTCGGCACCGGCGGCGCAGTCAACGCAACAGAAGGCGGCGCGACCGACGCCGGCGCAGTGGATGGCGGCGGAGTGGATGGCGGCGCAGCAGGCGTCGGCGCAGCCTGAGCAGGCGGCGTCACGGGCGCATCAGGCGTCGGCCCACCCGGGACAGCGGCAGGCGTCGGCGCAACGGGTGCGGATGGCACGACAGGCGCGGGAGACGTCGGCACGGACGAGGCAGTCGGCGCAACCGGCGCAGGGGGCGTCTGCGCGGCCGGTGCGGTGGGCGTCGCCGCTGAAGGCATCGGTGCGCTGAAGGTCGGCGCGACAGGCGCGGGAGACGTCGGCACGGACGGGGCAGGTGGCGCGACAGGCGTCGGCGCAGCCGGTGCGACCGGTGCACTAGGCGTCGGTGCGGACGGAGCAGATGGCGCAACGGGCGCGGTAGGTGCCGACGCAGCCGGTGCACCGGACGTCGGTGCGGGCTGGGCAAGCGGCGCAACAGGTGCGGGCTGGGAAGGCGGCGCGACGGAGGCGGCGGGTGGCGCAGCAGGGCCCGGGGGCACGGGCTGAGTAGCCGCAGCGGACGGAATCACGACGGTCGCGGCAGCGGACGCCGTCGGCAACACGGGCGGCGTCGGCATCCCCGGCTGCGGTGAAGCCACAGGCCGCGGCGAAGTCACGGGCGGCGGTGGCACCGCGACTGGGGCGGCGTACCGGGGGTAGTGGAGCGTCGGCGGGCCCACGTCCGGCATCTGTTCGGTCACCGGCTCGGGTTGCGTGGCGTACCGGGTCGGGGCGTACGCCGACGGCGGTTGCTGAGGCGGATACGCCTGGTACGCGACCTGCGCAGCGGGCCGGATGTCGTAACGGCTCCACCGGCGAGGACTGGCCAGCGTCGCGAGCAACGGGACGGCCAGCAGTACGCCGAGCCCGGAGCTGCCGATCACGTCGATGCCGAGGATCTCCACTCCGAGCAGGTTGAACCGCGCTCCGATGTCGTCGAGGACCCGCTGGTAGCTGACCGGGTCCACCAGCGGCCAGGCCGGCATGCCCAGGAAGAAGAATCCGGCCAGCGCCGGGCCGACCGGCGACAGCCGGGCCATCACGAGGACGGCGTACACGATGCCGCCGACGACCAGGGTGGCCAGGGCCAGCACGATTGCCAGCGGTCGCGCGTCCACGCCGCGCTGGGTCGCCTGCCCGAAAGCGCTGAGTCCCAGGCCGGTCAGCAGATACACGATCGGCGCGAGGATCAGGGCGAGCAGGAACGAACCGAGATGACGCATGCTCGGGCCTCCAGGTCGGGTGTGGTCAGCGGATCGGCGGCGGCGCCCACGGTCCCGTCAGCGACGGCGAGCCCGGAGGTTCGGGCGTCGTCGGCGACGCGGCCGGGACAGCCGGGGCGGCCGTGGCCGGGGTGTCGGCGGGGAACGGCCGCCAGGCCGCGACCGCGTCGATACGTCCAGTGTCGACGACTGGTTCAACGGGAGACGCCACCGGAGGGAATTTCGGGCGGCCACGCCACCGGCTCGGGCTCGCCGCCGCCAGGAGCAGTGCGACTCCGCTGATGAACAGGACGGGTGAGTAGACGCCCACCCAGGGCACGACGGTCACGCCTTCGGCCAACCGGAATCCGAGCGAGTCCAGAGGTACTCCGACGCCGAAGAGGGTGGCCAGGAGGCGGGGTGCGACGAGCAGGAGTCCGGCGACGATCGGACCGACGGGAGAGGTCCGCAGACAGGCCAGCGCACCGAGTAGGAGCCCCATCGCGCAGTAGATGCCAGTCTGCACTCCGGTCGTGTCAGCCCAGACCTCGACGTGGAAGTGGATCGAGGCCAACTCCACCAGCATGGGCGCGACGATCAGCCCGGCGAGGAGGCTCCAGACGTGACGCATGCGCGCAGGCTACTCGCGCGTTCGAGCGCCGAACATCCCACATAAGTCGGCCCATGGCGATGTATGGCGGAGCCATCTCACCACCGTGCGGCTGGGTGGAAGGATGCGGCAAGATGGGCGGGCCAGGTCAACGATGACCTCGGGCGGGAGGAGTAGATCATGACCACGATCCTGTGGCGGCCGCCTGCGGACGTCCGGCAGACGTCCCGGATCGGCGACTATCTGCGGTGGCTGTCGGCCGGGCAGGGCCGGGAGTTCGGGGCGTACGCGGATGTGTGGCAGTGGTCGGTCGACGATCTGCCCGGGTTCTGGCGGTCGATCTGGGACTACTTCGACGTCGTGGCCCACAGCGAACCCACCGAGATCCTGTCGGGCGGCTACACCATGGGCGCTCCCTTCGGCCCCGGTACGCCGTTCGGCCCGACCGGGACGTGGTTCCCCGGCGCTCGGCTGAACTATGCGGAGAACGTCCTGCGGATGCCGGGTGTGGCCGGTGACGCCCCGATCGTCCTGGGTCAGTCCCAGAGCCGGGAGCCGATCGAGTACACCGCCGACCAGCTCCGTGACCAGGTCCGCCGGGCCGCCGCCGGGTTGCGCCGACTGGGCGTCGAACCCGGTGACCGCGTGGCCGCGTACCTGCCGAATGTGCCGGAGGCGCTCGTCCTGCTGCTGGCGACCGCGAGTCTGGGGGCGATCTTCACCTCGTGCGCGCCGGAGTTCGGCACGCGGAGCGTGACCGATCGATGGACCCAGATCTCGCCGGTGGTACTCGTGGCGGTGGACGGCTACCGCTACGGCGACAAGTTGGTGGACCGCCGGGCCGAGGTGGCCGGGATTCGTGCCGCCCTCCCGTCGGTACGCGCCACCGTCGGGCTCGACTACGCCGGCCAGGGCCTGGACGCCGAGCTGAGCTGGGCCGAGCTGACCGCCGACACCGACGAGCCGCTGAGCTTCACCCCGGTCGCGTTCGACGAGCCGCTCTACATCCTCTACTCGTCCGGCACGACCGGGCTGCCGAAGCCGATCGTCCACGGGCACGGCGGCATCCTGCTGGAGCATCTCAAGATGCTGGCGCTGCACCACGATCTCGGTCCGGGCGACCGGATGTTCTGGTTCAGCACGACCGGCTGGATGATGTGGAACTACCTGGTCTCCGCCCCGGCGGTCGGGTCCGCCATCGTGATGTTCGACGGCAACCCCGGCTGGCCCGATCTCGGCGCGCTGTGGCGCATGGCGGAGCAGACTCAGACGACGTTCTTCGGCACGTCCGCCCCGTTCCTGCTGGCCTGCCGCAAGGCCGGGCTGTCGCCGAAGGACGAGGCGGACCTGAGCCGGCTCAAGGGACTCGGCTCGACCGGCGCTCCACTGCCGCCGGAGGGCTTCCGCTGGGTCTACTCCGACGTGTCCGACACGCTCCAGTTGCAGTCGTTGTCCGGTGGGACCGACGTCTGCACCGGCTTCGTCGGCAGCACGCCGCTCAACCCGGTCTACGAGGGCGAGATCGCGGCGCGCTGCCTCGGGTCGCGGGTGGAGGCGTACGACCCGACGGGGCATCCGGTGCTCGGCGAGCTGGGTGAACTGGTGATCTCCGCGCCGATGCCCAGCATGCCGGTCGGGTTCTGGGGCGACGACGACGGCAGCCGCTACCGGGAGGCGTACTTCGACGTCTTCCCCGGCGTGTGGCGCCACGGCGACTGGGTCACCATCACCGACCACGGCAGTTGCGTCATCACGGGGCGCTCCGACGCCACCCTCAACCGCGGCGGGGTCCGGCTCGGCACGGCCGAGTTCTACTCCGTGGTCGAGGCGCTGGACGAGGTCGTCGACTCGGTCGTGGTCCATCTCGAGGACACCGAGGGCGGCGCGGGCGAACTGCTGCTCTTCGTCGTGCTCTCCGACGGCTTGGAGCTGGACGACGCGCTGCGCGCCAAGATCGCGCGCGAGCTGCGTACCGCGCTCTCGCCCCGGCACATCCCGGACGCGATCTACCAGGTCACGGCCGCGCCGCGCACCTTGTCCGGGAAGAAGCTCGAGGTCCCGGTCAAACGCATCCTCACTGGTACGCCGGTCGACCGCGCGGCGGCGAAGGGTGCGTTGGCCAATCCCGAGTCGTTGAGCGCGTTCGAGAAGCTCGCCCGCGACCGCCCCCACTGACCCCGTCTGGTTGCAGATCACGGATACGCAGGCCAAATCAGCCGGTGGATTCAGGGGGTGGTCGCAACACCTTGGTTGATTCGAGGTGTTGTTGATGGC
>NZ_JBFBAZ010000101.1:0-29491 GCF_040682475.1 Hamadaea sp. NPDC051192 | reverse complement strand
GGTCGAATCTTGGACCATGATTCGACCCGGAACCCTGATCCAGCGCCAAAAAGCCCAGCGCCAAAGTCCAGCGGGCGAAGCGCAGCGTCGGCGGAAGGCGCTAGTCGAGGCGGGCGGCGGGGCCCGGTGCGGGCAATCGCATCGCCTCGTCCGCCGCCTGTTCGGCCGGCACGTCGGGTTGCCGGGCCAATCCGCTCGGCCACCAGATGTGTCGGCCGAGGTCCAGGTTCAGGGCGGTGACCAGGACCGAGCGTACGACGATGGTGTCGAGCAGGACGCCGAAGGCGACGGCGAAGCCGATCTCGGCGAACCCGGTCAGCGGCAGTGTCGCCAGGACGGCGAAGGTGCCGGCGAGCACCAGACCGGCGGAGGTGATCACACCGCCGGTCGCGGCCAGGCCGACCAGCGCGCCTCTCCGGGTTCCGTGCCGCGTCGACTCTTCGCGTACGCGGGTCATCAGGAAGATGTTGTAGTCGATGCCCAGCGCGACGAGGAAGACGAAGACGAACAACGGCAGGGACGTGTCCGCGCCTTCGAAGCCGAAGATGTGGCGGAACACCAGGGCGCTCGCGCCCAGGGCGGCGCCGAACGAGAGCACGACGGTCGCGATGAGCAGGACGGGTCCGATCACCGCCCGTAGCAGCATCATCAGGATCAGGAACACCACGAGCAGCACGATCGGGATGATCAGGTTGCGGTCGTGTTCGGCGGCTCGCTGGACGTCGAGGTTGATCGCGGTGTTGCCGCCGACCAGCGCGTCCGCGCCGGGGACGGCGTGCACGGCGTCGCGGACGCGGTCGACCGTCGCGTACGCGGCTTGGCTGTCGGCTGGGGCGGTCAGGGTGCCTTCGAGGTACGCGGTTCCGTTGCGGATCACCGGTGGGGTGACGGTGGCGCGGTCGATGCCGCTGGTGCCGGCGAACGCCGCGCGTACCGCGTCGGCCTGCCCGGCCCCGCTGACGACGACGACCGGGTTGCCCGCGCCGGCCGGGAAGTGCCGGGATACAGTCTCCTCCCCGACGACCGAGTCCGGGTTGCCGCGGAACGACTGCGCGTTCGTGAGCCCGCTCGCGTCGAGCTGGACGATGCCGACGGCGAGCGCGGCCAGCACCAGGGTGGTGACGATCCAGGTAAGCCGGGCGCGCCGGGCGATGCCCGCGCCGATCTTCGCCCAGAACCCGGTGGTGGTGGGTTCGCGGGAGCCGAAGACCGGCCTCTTGGGCCAGAAGACCCAGCGGCCGACCGTCGTGAGCAGCGCCGGGAGCAGGGTCAGCATGACGGCGAGGCCGACGAGGATGCCGATGGCGGCCACCGGGCCGAGGCCGCGGGTCGCGTTGGTCTCGGCGAACATCAGGCACAGCATGCCGACGACGACGGTCGACGCGCTGGCGATGATCGCCGGGCCCGCCCGGTGCAGCGCCACCGCCATCGCCTCGTGCCGGTCTTCGTGTTTGCGCAGCTCTTCCCGATATCGGGCGACCAGCAGCAGGGCGTAATCGGTGCCCGCGCCGAAGACCAGCACGGTCAGGATGCCCGCGCTCTGCGCGTTCACGGTGAGCCCGGCGTTCTTGGCCAGGAGGTAGATCACCCCCTGCGCGACGGTCAGTGCGACGCCGGCCGAGATCACCGGCAACAGCCACAACACCGGGCTGCGATAGGTCAGCAGCAGAATGACCACGACTACCGTGATCGTGCCGTAGAGCAGAGTGGAGTCGATGCCTTCGAAGGCTTTGCTGGAGTCGGCGGCGATGCCGGCCGGGCCGGTGACGTAGGCCGTCATGCCGTTCGCGCCGTTCCGGGCGGTCGCGGTGATCCCCTCGACCGCCGCCGCGGCCTTGTTCCAGCCTTCCTCACCCAGGTCGAGCGGGATGATGATCTCCGCGGCCTGGCCGTCCTGTGCCGGGATCGGGCCGACGACCTTGCCGTCCAGCTCGCCCAGGCCCGCCCAGGTCTGCGCGTCGGCGGCGATCTTCTGCTGGTCGGCCGGGGTCAGCCCGGACGGCCGCTCGTAGACGACCACGGCCGGGAGGGTGTTCGGCGACGCGAAGGCGGCCTGGGCGTCCAGCGCCTTGGTCGACTCGGCGCTGCCCGGCAGCCAGGATTTGGCCTCGTTCTTCTCGACGTCGGTCAGCTTGCCCGCCAGCGGTCCGGCGACCGCGACGACGATCAGCCAGAAGATGATGAAGCCGTACTTAGCCCGGCGATGCGTGATCAAGCCGACGATGGATCTCGTCATGCTTCCCCCGTTGAGGCGCTCAACCTCTCCCCGCCGAGGCTACGCCCCGACTGACCAATGCTCGTCGGCTTCCACTCCGGCTTGCCAAGATGGTTGCGAAGCCTATTCTGGACGTGTAGTGTCCAGGATATGCGGATGAGCGAGGGCGTCGAGTGGGCGGTGCACAGCTGCCTCAACCTGACCTGGCTGCCGTCGGGGCAGGCGGTTCCGGCCGCCAAGCTCGCCGCGTTCTACGGCCTGCCGGCCGCGTACCTGAACAAGCAGTTGCAGGCGTTGGCTCGGGCCGGCATCGTCACGTCGGCCTCCGGTCCGCGTGGCGGCTTCCAGCTCGCCCGCAGCCCGGAGACGATCACCCTGCTCGACATCGTCGTGGCCATCGAGGGCGCCGACGCGGCGTTCCGCTGCGAGCAGCTGCTCAAGCAGGGTCCGGGGGCTGATTCCACGGTCGACTACCGCCAGTCCTGCCTCGTGTCACAAGCCATGAGCCGGGCCGATCTGGCCTGGCGCAAGGAGCTGGCCGGCCAGACGCTCGCCGGGCTCAAGACCCAGGTCGAGCAGCGCTATCCAGCCACACCCGGCAACACGGTCAACAGATTCACGGCGCTGCGCGCCTGACCATCTCCGCGCGGCCACTTCTCAGGGGGGTTATCCTAGATGTCAAATATCCAGAATCTTCACCATGTCGTACGCGGACAGGTGTGGCTGCCGGGCGAGGCAGATTTCGACACCACCCGCCTGCCGTGGAACCGTGCCGTCGAGCAACCGGTGGACGCCGTCGTCGAAGCCGCCGACGCGGCCGACGTCGCCGACCTGGTCCGCTACGCCCGCGCGAATGGGCTCACCCTCACCACCCAGCCCAACGGGCACGGCGCCACCGGGCGGACCGACGGGACGGTTCTGCTGCGTACTCGGCAGCTCGATGCGTTGGACATCGATTCGGGGAACCGGCGCGCCCGCATCGGCGCCGGCGTCTCGTCCGGCCGGCTCCAGCAGGCCGCGGCGGCGTACGGGTTGACCGGGCTGCCCGGCAGCTCCCCCGTCGTCAGCGTCACCGGCGTCGCCCTCGGCGGCGGACTGAGCTGGTTCGGGCGTAAGCACGGCTGGGTGGCCGACAGCGTCCGCGCCTTCGACATCGTCGACGCCGAAGGCAGCCAACGGCACATCACCGCCGACACCGAACCCGACCTGTTCTGGGCGTTGCGCGGCGGCGGCGGCGACTTCGCCATCGTCACCGCCCTCGAACTCGAGCTGCACCCGGCGCCGCACGTCTACGGCGGGCGCATGATGTGGGCCGGGGCGCACGCTTCCGCTGTGCTCTCGGCGTACCAGCAGATCGTGGCGAAAGCGCCCGACGAGCTGACGCTGTGGTTCAACCTGGTCCACTTCCCCGGCGCGGACCCGATGGTGACCGTGGACCTCACCCACCTCGGCCCGGAGGCCGAGGCGCGTGACCTGGTCGCGGAGCTGGACCGGCTGCCGCAGCCGATCGCGGACACTCGGCGCGCGATGACAGTGGCCGAACTAGGCGGCATCACCGGCGAACCCACCGACCCCAGCGCGGGGTTCTCTCGCGCCGAACTGCTCACCACGCTCGACGAAACGTTGCTGGCCGAGCCGATCGCACCGCTGCTCAGCATCCAGGTACGCCACCTCGGCGGCGCGTTCGCCCAGCCGTCCGACAGCCCGCACGGCCCCCTCACCGAGCCGTACGCGCTCTATCTGTTCGGCCTCGCGCAGGACCCCGCCGGCGTGCTGGCGAAGCAGGCGGCGCTTGCCGAAACGCTGCCGGTGAGCGGCCGCAAGCCGTTCACGTTCCTCAACCCGGCCGAGACCGTCGCCGACGCCTTCACCCCCGAGGTGGTGCAGCGCCTGCGGCAGATCAAGAGCCAGGTCGACCCGGGCCAGGTGTTCCGCTCGAACTTCCCGATCTCCTGACCGCCCGCGGCTAGCGCAGGATCGCCTCGACGAAGTCTGCGCCGAGCCGGGCGCAGACCACGAGGTCGAGTTGGTAGAGCACGTATCGCCCGCGGCGGCTGACCGTCACCAGCCCGGCCTGTTTGAGCACCGCCAGGTGCCGGGAGACCTCGGGCGCGGTCAGCTGCCAGGCGTCGGCCAGCTCGCCGGTGGTGTGCGGCCCGCGCGCGATCGTGCGGGCGAGCCTGCGCCGCACCGGGTGTGCGAGGGCGTCGATGCGCCGTTGCACGTCCTGCAGCGAGATCGGGTGTGGCAGACCGGGTTGGGCGGCCGGGTATTGAATCACCGGCCGCCAGCCCGGGGCGTGCACGACCAGCAGGTGGGGGTGGCCGAACGCCGTCGGAACGAAGGTGACCCCGGCCCCGTACGCAGTCGTCGCGTTGTCCTGGAGTTTGTCGACCACGATCCGGTCGTCGTGCAGCGAGATCGATGGTGACACGGCGGTGAGCATGGCCGGGAGACCGTGGTGCGCCAACAGATCCGCTTTGTGCCGGGAGTCCGCGGCGAGCTGGTTCTGCACTCGCGCCCAGGATTCGGCGAAGAACGCCTGTTCGCAGTCTTCGAGCAGGCGGCGTACCCAGGCGCGTACCCGTGGTGGGTCGTCGAGCAGCCGCTCGGCGAAGTCGGCTTGCCGAGGACCACGGGCCGACGCCCGTTCCAGCGCCTTCTCGCGCGAGAAGCGGCGGTACAGCGGAGCCGAGCCGCAACTGGTCGTCATCAACGCGGCGAACACGTACGCCTCGTCGTCGAGCCGGTCGACCTCGTCCAGCTCCTCGGCCAGCGTGGCCTTCGGCCGGCTGGGCACGAAGAAGTCGGCCCGGGACGACCGCCAGAGGAAGTCGGCCTCGATCATGCGCTCGCTGAGTTCCGGCTTGAGTGCGGCGGAGGTGGCCGTGATCCAGCCGTGTAGAACCGGGTGATGGCCGGGCTCGGACAGCGCGTGCAGCATCGAGGTCAGCTCGGCCAGCGGGGAGGGCGCGAACAGGAATCGCTCCTGCGGCACGCCAGTGATGTCGATCGAGATGGCCACGCTCCCAATAGTGCTCGCCCGCCCAGCCCAGCTGCCCGTGAGTTGACGATCCCCGTCAACTCACGGGCCGCCCAGCGCTCTGGCCACGAGATTCGACGGCGTGCGCAGATATGTGGCGGCCCTGGTGGTCGATTCGGTGGGCGGCGGGATACTCCGGCCGTTCCTGGTGCTCTACGCCGTGACCGTGCTCGGGCTGGGGGTCGGCCAGGCCGGCGTCGCGCTGTCGGTCGGCTCGCTGGCCGGACTTGCCGTGCTTCCTCTCGTGGGACGGTGGATCGACCGTGGGGCGCGGTCGGCGACGGTCGCGACGGCGTTGTTCGTCCGCGTCGCCGGGGTGGCCGTCCTCCTCACCGGTCATGGGCTGGCGGCGTTCGCTGTCGCCTCGGCCCTGTTGGGCATCGGCGGTCAGGCGTTCCCGGCAGCGCACGCGGCGGTGGTGGCAGCGCTCCGACAGGGACGGGAACGCGATGCCGCGCTCGCGATGACGAGATCGGTACGCAATGCCGGGATGGGCTCGGGCGCGCTGCTGGCGATGCTCGCCGTGGCCGGCGGTGGGAACGTCCTGACCGGCCTCCTGGCCGGCACCGCCGTGGCCTTCCTCGTTGCGGGCGGGCTCGCGCTGTCGACCCGGGTGACCGCCGTCGAGTCGAGGCACGACCACGACCCCGGTACGCCGCCCAGCATGGCCGGGCTGCTCGTGGCCAACCTCCCCTTCGCCATGTGCTTCAGCGTGCTGGAGGTGGTGTTGCCGGCGTTGCTCGTGACCCGGATGCACGCCAGCGCTGCCTGGCCGGCGGCCCTGTTCGTCGCCAACACAGTGCTGGTGATCGTGCTTCAGGTACCCCTGGTCAAGTGGTTGTCCCGCTGGGCCCGCGGAACGGTATGGGCTGCGGCCGGGGTCGTGCTCGGCCTGTCCTATCTGGGCTTCTGGGCGGGTGAGGCGATGGGAGCCATGGCCATCGCAGTAGTCGGCGTCGTCTACACGCTCGGCGAGATCCTCTACACCGGAAGCGGAACGGCCCTCGTGATCGCGGCCACGCCGCCCGCGCAGGTGGGCCGCGCGTTGGTGCGCTTCCAGCTTTCCACCGGACTCGGCATGGCCTGCGCCCCGGCCGCGCTCATGGGACTGCTCGATGCCAGCCCGGCCCTGCTGTGGGGATGCCTCACGGTGGCCACCCTGGCAGCAGCTCTGGCCGTGAGCCGCCGACGTTCAGCCGGCCGGCATTTCTCCGCCGGCGTCAACGCCTGACCGGCTCGGGTGCCTCGTCAGCCCAGTGCGGCCGCCTTGCGTACCAGCACCGAACGTTCGCGCTCGTTGGTGCAAAGCCGGGCGGCCAATTCCAGCTCGGCCCGCGCCTCCGGCCGCCGGCCGAGCCTGGCCAGCAGCTCTCCGCGTACCGTCGGCACCAAATGGGAACCAGGGAGCCGATCCGAGGCGATCAGCTCGTCCACGATGGCCAGGGCTTGCGCCGGACCGGAAGCCATCGCCACGGCGACGGCCCGGTTGAGTTCGACCACCGGCGAGGGCGCGACGCGGCCGAGCACCTCGTAGAGGACCACGATCTGGTCCCAGTCGGTCGCCTCCACCGACGGCGCCGTCGCGTGGGCGGCGGCGATCGCGGCCTGCAGACCGTAGGGACCCAGACCGCGCGGCGAGGCCTTGGCCAACGCCGCCAGGCCGCGGCGGATCGCGGAGCGGTCCCACCGCCGCCGGTCCTGATCTTCCAGCAGGATCGGCGACCCGTCGGCGGCGGTCCGAGCCGGGAAGCGCGCGGCCGTCAGCTCGCACAGCGCGAGCAGACCGTGCACCTCCGGCTCGTCCGGCTGAAGCGCGGCAAGCGTGCGGGCCAGCCGAATCGCCTCGTACGCGACGTCGGGGCGGACCAGCCGGTCACCGGAGGTGGCCGTCGACCCCTCGGTGAAGATCACATACAGCACACTGAGTACGCCGCCGAGCCGTTCCCGGCGTTGGTCGGCCGGCGGCAGCTCGAACGGCACGCCGGCCGCCGCGATGGTCTTCTTCGCCCGGGTGATCCGGGCCTGCACAGTCGGCACCGGAACGAGGAACGCGCGGGCGATCTGTTCGCTGGACAGGCCGCCGACCACCCGCAGCGTCAACGCCACCCGGGCCTCGGGCGAGAGCACCGGATGGCAGCTGACGAACATCAGCGCCAGGATGTCGTCGTCGATCCGATCCGGGTCGACGTCCTCCTCGACGCCGGAGGCGACCACCGGTTCGGCCGCCAGCAAGGCGTACCGGTCCTGGAGGGCGGCCCGGCGGCGGATCGCGTCGATGGCCCGCCGCCGAGCAGTGGCCATCAGCCAACCCGCCGGACTGCTCGGCGCCGCCACCGGCCACGACTCCAACGCCTCGGCCACCGCCTCCTGGGCGGCATCCTCGGCTAGCCCGAAGTCCCCGGTGAACCGAGTCAGCGCGGCGACGATCCGCGCCGACTCGATCCGCCAGACGGCCTCGACATCAGCCGCATCCATCAGATCCGGCCGGCGCTCTCGTCGTCGGCCCGTTCCTCGACGAACGCCGGCATCTCGTCGTCGCCGGCCACCCGCCGGACCTCGATCTTGGACCCGGTCACCGCCGGAATCCGCTTGGCCCACTCGACCGCCTCCCGCTTCGAGGCGACATCGATCATGAAGTAGCCGCCGAACAGCTCCTTGGTCTCGCCGTACGGCCCGTCCGTGACCACCGGGGCGTCACCGGTGAAGTCGATCACGACACTCTGGCCGGGCTCGTCCAGCCCCTCGGCCGCGAGGAACACACCGGCCTTGACCAGCTCCTCGATGTACTGATACGTCGAAGCCGCCAACTCTTCGAACCCGGCCATCAGGGCCGCGTTCGACTCGTCGGTGCCCCGCATGATCAGCATGTACTTCGACATCGCGTTTCTCCTCGTCCGGCGGGGCCGCCCATCGGCCCTCGCACCCACAGGTCGAACGAGCGGCCCACGGATCGACACGGTCCCCGGAAAATCTTCGGCACTTGTTCCCGTGCGCTATCTATAGAGAAGACCTCGTGGGGAGTATGACGATGAAGACCACCACCGGCTACAGCCTCGCCCTGCTGACCTTGGCCTCCGTCATCGTCGCCGGCTGTGATCGCGAACGGGCGGCCACGCCGGCTTCGCCCACGGCGACGGCGACCTCGGCCGCGCCCTCCGCCTCCCCGTCGTCCTCGCCGGCCACGCGACCGGGCCCGAAGACCGTTCCGGCGAAGGCGTTCCTGCAGAAGGAAGACACCCGGTCCACCGACGGGCCGGCGGTGGTCCCGGAGCCGATGCTGCCGCCGCTGTGCAAGGCGCGGTACGCCAGCGACGCAGTCCGGCAGGTCCGGCAGACCCGGACGATGCGCTACTACAACCCCGGTACGCCGCTCGACAACACCCCGGACGGCACGATCCTGCAGACGATCAGCAGCTACACCGGTGAGGGCGGCGCTCGGCTGGTCGCCGAGATCAAGGCCGCCGTCGAGGCGTGCCCGCAGGAGACGCTCGAGGGTTACACCTACACGAACCGGCTGCTGACCGGGCCCAAGCACGGCGACGAATCGCTCCTCTTCGAGCGGGCGTATCCGACCCGGGACGTCGACGGCAAGCTCACCGGCGGCAACGATGTCCGGCTCATCGCGGTCGTCCGCATCGGCAACGTCGTGACCGTGCTCTACGAGACCGGCTGGGAGATGGGCTGGTCGGCGGAGCCGGAGTCGATGGAGCGGCTCACGGCCAAGGCCGAGCAGCGCATGAAGGCCTGGCTTTCTTCCTGAAACAGGTGGCGTGTCGTTTCCGTACAAGACGGCTCCGGCGTCGGGCTTCTAGCATCGTCGAGTCACGCCCCGACAGCGCGTCGACCCGACGCCGCATGAGTTGTGAGGAGAACGGCAGATGCGCAAGCTGGTCTACACCGGGTTCATGTCCCTCGACGGTGTGGTGGACTCCCCCGGCGGCGGGCCGGGCGAGGAGCACCGCAGCGGCGGCTGGGTGTTCAAGGACATCGAGTTCCTGCCCGATGCGTTCGCCCTCAAGGGCGAGGAGCTGGCCGACACGACCGCGCTGATGTTCGGCCGGCGCAGCTATGAGGCGTTCGCGCCGACCTGGCGCGAGTCGGAGGACCACGCCGCCTACAAGGAGCTGCCCAAGTACGTGGTGTCGAGCACGCTCGGCGACGAGGCGATCGTCGACGGCTGGGGTCCGACGACCATCCTGCGCTCGGCCGACGACGTCGCCGCGCTCAAGCAGGGCGAGGGCGGTGCGATCTTCATCCACGGCAGCGCCGAACTCGCCCGGCGCCTGTCGGACGCCGGTCTCGTCGACCAGTACAACCTGCTCGTCTTCCCCATCCTGCTCGGCGAGGGCAAGAGCGTGTTCAGCCGGTCCGACCGTGAGAAGCAGATGCTCACGCTGCGCGAGTCGGCGGCGTACCCGAACGGGATCATGAAGGTGATCTACGACGTGACCCGCTGACCGAGGTCCAGGGCGATCGCGCCACCGTCGCCCTCGCGCAGTTGCACGGCGGTACGCCCGATGTAGCGGCGCAGCGCGACGGCCAGGTGCGGCGCGTCGAAGTATTCGAGCGCGAAGACGACGTCGGCGATCGGCGTTCCCGCAGCCAGGAGCGCCGCCGCCGTCCGCGCCCGTTCGATCTGGCGTACGGCGCCTTGGGTGAGCCCGGTCGTCGACCGGAACCGGCGTTCGAGCGTACGCGCTGACACGTCGGCGGGGTGGCCTCGGCGTACCTCGCTGACCAGCGGGTCGCGGAGGACGGCTCCGGCCCGGATGAGGCGCTCCACCAGCGCCTCTGCGTCGTCGGCGGCCGGCCTCTCCCAGCGCACTCCGTCGAGCGGGAAGCTTCTCTGGGTGACGTCGGGGAGGCCGATCCCACCGCCGACGAGCACCGGCACCGGGATGGCACGCAGCGACGTGCCGACCGCGAACTCGATGCCGACGAAGGTCGCGCCTTCGGGCACCGGCGCGGTTCCGGCGCTCGTCTCCGGGCCGGTGATCGCCGCGTACGCGGTGCCTTCGCGTTCCCAGAACACCAGACCCCAGCAGACCCCCGCGACGGAGGTCATCTCGGTGACCTGATCGCTGGTGCAGGTCCACACGGTGTCGATCCACGGCGAGTCGGACCCACGAGTCTCGAATCGCAACGTCACCCCGCCAGGATAAGGAGGACTCCTCTCCTGGCGGGGAACTCGTGCGCGCTGCGCCGGGGATCGGATCAGCTGTAGGTGATCGCGAAGCTGTTACAGGTGAAGGCCTGCTGACCGGCGGTTCCGGACAGCTCGAAGCCGAACTGCACGTCGCCGACGGTCACATCGGCCCACCAGCCCTGGGTCCGCAGCCACTTCAGCACGGCCAGCACGTCGATGCTGCCCGAGTTGGTGTTGCTCGTCCGCAGGAACGAGAAGACCGCGTTGCTGCCGTTGTTGCCTTTGTAGACGTTCCAGGTCTGGCCGCCGACGCTCAGGTTGGTGAACGACGGCACCGCGCCGTTGGAGTCGTACGAGTCGGCGATCGGCCCGACCGCGCCGTTCTTGTTGGTCCACAACATCACCTCGTAGGCGTAGTTGTTGGCCCAGATGTCGTACGCGGTCTCCCAGTCGCCGTCACTCGGCACGCTCACGTTGAACGAGGTGGTGAGGCTGGCCAGCGAGCTGATCGTCCGGTTGATCGTCTTCCCGGTGTGCGGGTACGCCTTGACCCCGGACGTCCTCGGGTGGTTGGCGATGACTCCCCAGTTCGTCCCGGTACGCGCCCAGATCGTCTGCGGTCCGGCACCCGAGCCCCAGACGTCGTTGTTCAGCGTGTACCCGTTGTTGGTCCAGCTGTCCCACTGGCCGGTGGCCACCCAGGCGGCGTCTGACGGCACGCCCGTGGAGCCGCTCGAACTCGGCGACGGCGAAGAGGTCGGTGACGCGGTCGGCGACGCGCTTGTCGAAGACGGCGTGGGCGAACTGGTGACGGTGCCGGTGCAAGCGGTGCCGTTGAGGGTGAAGCTCGTCGGCACAGGGTTGGACGAGTTGTTCCACGAGCCGTTGAAGCCGAACGAGGTGGACGCGTTGGTGGCGAGCGAACCGTTGTAGCTGACGTTCTTGGCGGTGACCGTGGAGCCGCTCTGGGTGACGGTCGCGTTCCAGTACTGGGTGACGGTCTGCGCGGCGCCGAACGACCACACCAGCGTCCACGAGGAGATCGGGCTCCCGAGGTTGGTGATGGCGACGTTGGCCCCGAAACCGCCGGGCCACTGGGACGAGACCGAGTACTGGACGGTACAGCCGGCCGCGGCCGACGCCGGAAGCGCGGTGATCACCGCGGCTCCGGTCGCGGCGACCAGCGCCGCCACACCCGCCAGGGCGGCGGAAGCACGTCTACGCATGACTTGACCTTCCACGAGGTGGTCGGCGCGGGGCGTCGTTGGGCGGCGGTGCACGATGTGCATCGCAACGGCGACGGCGACGAAATGGCCAGCAACATCCCTGGTAGACCACGATTGAGTTTGTCGTGACGTTAAACTTATAAGTTCTTCGATCCCTGGTCAATCGCGGCCTGTTCCTCCTGTTCCGGAGGCGGCAACTGTTTCGCAGGCGACAACCCGGCGGGCGAGGCGATGGCACGATGCCTGCATGCCTCGCGTCGTGTCGGTCATCAACTACAAGGGTGGCGTCGGCAAGACCACGCTCACCGCCAACATCGGCGCCGAACTCGCGCAACGCGGTCGCCGCGTCCTGCTCGTGGACCTGGATCCGCAGGCGAGCCTGACGTTCTGCTTCTACACCGCGACCCAATGGGAGAACGAGATCGAGGACGCCCGGACGGTCCTGCAGTGGATCGGCCCGCTCCTCAGCGGGGGCGAGGCGGAGCCGCTGGAAGGTTTCACGCTCACCCCGGCGCGCGTCAATGAGGTCGCCGCGGCCAACGGCGGCCGGCTGGACATCGTGGCGTCGCACCTCGGCCTCATCGACGCCGACCAGGATCTCGCGATCGAACTCGGCGGCTCGCGCGTCCAGGTACGCAGCCCCAACTTCCTGCGCGTACACCGGGTTCTGGCCGACGCGCTGGCCCGACCGGCGTTCGACGGCTACGACGTGATCCTGCTCGACTGCCCGCCCAACTTCGGGATGATGACCCGGGCCGGCATCGTGGCCAGCGACGGCGTTCTCGTGCCCGCCCGGCCCGATTACCTGTCCACGCTAGGCATAAGCTACCTGCGCGGTCGCCTGTCCGAGCTGATCGACGACTACGGTCGGGCAGCCGCGCTGACCGGATCGACCATCCCCGACGTCGCACCGGAGATCCTCGGGGTGGTGCTGAACATGGTGCAGTACGCCGGAACGCAACCCATCAACGCCCACCAGAGCGGCATCCGTGGCCTCGACCCCTTGGAGATCAAGGTCTTCGACCAGCGGATCCGGCAGAGCAACAGTCTGTTCGGCGGGTCCGAGAACGGGTTGCCGGTCGTCCTGGCACCCGGCGGCAACGCCACCGTGCAATACGAGCTTCAGCAGTTGACCAGCGAGTTCTACGCCCGGATCCGAACCTGACCTCCGAGGGAACGCGATGACCGACGCAGCGATCGACCAGACGCACGCTCTCCTGCTCCACCTGGCGGACTTCCTGCGGAAGCTGCCGTCGGATCAGGTGGGCGACCTGCTGAGCGGGGAGGCCAAGCTCGCAGTGATCCCCAAGGGCGCCCGCGTCGGCGGTGCGACGAGCCGGACGACGAAGGCGGCCTCGGCCGCGGTGGACGCCGAGCGGATCGCGGCCGATCTGGCTCGTATCGACGACCGCGCCGCCGCGACTCGCTACATCAATGACCTGAAGCTGACCGCAGTGGCGCTCAAGGAACTGTGCAAGATGCTGGACGTCCCGGTTCCGGCTAAGGCGACGAAGCCGATCGTCATCGACACGATCGTGAACCTGCTCGTCGGCCGGCGGATCGACAGCGACGCGCTGCAACGGCACGCCCGCTGACCGGTCGGCCACGCGCGGCAACTCTTGCTACGTGCGGCGGCTTGGCTACGTGCGGCCACTCGGCCAGGTGCGGCGAGGCCGTGATGGAAGTTCAGCGGTCGGCGGGGTCGTTCGGGGTCAGGCGTTTGCGCACCATCGTGAGCACCTGATCCCACTGCTGCTCCGGCAATGACTTGCGGATCCGCTCGGCGACGTACTCCGCCAGCCGGGCGACCTCGTAACCGACCTGGTCTCCGGTCACGCCGGTGGGGACCACGACGCGCGTACCGGGCTCGCGGTCGAGGGGCAGCGGTTCGCCGACGCAGATCACGGCCAGCTCGGTCGTAGCACGGGTGAAGGCGACGTAGAGCATGCGATGACCGCGCTGGTCCTCGTCGACGATCGCCTCCGGCTCCACGACGATCGCGACGTCGAACTCCAGGCCCTTCGCGTCGGCCGGGCCGATGAGCGTCACGTCGCCGTCGGCCCGTTCGCCCTCTCCGGTGCCATCGACCCAGCCGACCCCGGCCTCGGTGAGCGCCGCCTCCACCTCACGGCGGCACTTGGCCGGACAGATCACCCCGACGTACCGGCCCGCCTTGGCGTGCAAGTGCGCTGTCGTCGCGACGAGCCGGCCCCGCTCCCCCACGCCCACGCGCAAGACGGTCGGCGCGGCGGTCCCGACCTGCACCGCCTGCGGCGGCGTGATCGACGGTGCGGCCTTCAGCAACAGCCTGCCCGCGAAAGACATGATTTGCTCTGGTACGCGATAGCCGAACCGCAACGGGCGTACCACGACGGGCCGGTTGTCCGGCAGATGCCGGGTGATCTCCGCCCAGCTGTCGGCGCCCCACGCTCCGGTCGCCTGGGCGAGATCGCCGACGATCGTCATCGACCCGTCCTTCGACCGCCGGGCGATCGACCGCAGCTGCATCGGCGACAGATCCTGCACCTCGTCGACCACGACGTGGGCATAACGGGCGCGTACGCCGTTGATCAGCGCGTCCACCTCGTCCAGTAACGGCAGGTCGGCCGCCGACCACCGCTCCTGGGAGAGCCGATCGCTGCCCCGGCGGTGCAGCCGCGCCAGCTCATCGGCCGTGAGGATGCCGGCGGCCGCCGCCGTGAGGCGACTGCGGGACTGGAACAGGTCGCGCAGGAACGCGGCTCCGCTCAGCTGCGGCCACAGCCGCTCGACGAGTGCGTCGACGGCCGGCTGCGGACCCGGATCAGAGCCCAGCCGTTCCGCCAGTGCCGCCGTCAACCGGCTCCGGAACAGCCGACGCCGCTCGGCGTACGTGCCGGTCGCCGAGCGGCACGCGGTGAGCAGGTCGGCGACATCCGGCCCGGGCAGGGTCACGTAACCACCGGGCACCTGCAGGCGCTCGGCCGCCTCTGGCGTACCGATGCGCAGATCGAGGGCCCGGGCCAGCAACGCGGCCAGCCGGACGTCGCCCTTCAGCCGGGCCACCTCGGGTGCCTCCGCGCGGCGGGTACGCCCGTCGACCGGGGCGAGCTGGCTGACGTCACGCATCAGCACGTCGGCGTCGCCGAGCGCGGGCAGCACCCGGCTGATGTATCGCATGAAGGTCGGATTCGGCCCGATGACCAGGACGTCGTCCCCGGTGAGCCGATCAGCGTGGTGGTACAGCAGCCACGACACCCGATGCAGCGCGATCTCCGTCTTGCCGGTTCCGGGACCGCCCTCGATGACCAGCAGTTGGTCCATCGACGCCCGGATCAGCTCGTACTGCGCGGCCTGAATGGTCGCGACGATGTCCCGCAACGCGCCGTCGCGGCGGCGGCCGAGTTCGGCCAGCAGCGCGCTGTCGATGCCCGAGCCGACGTCGGCGAAGACCACGTCGGCGTAGTCGAGGATCGTGTTGTCCTGGCACTCGAACGTGCGCTTCCGGACAAGCCCGTTCGGCTGCCCGGGACTAGCCAGGTGAAAGGGTGCGGCGGCGTCGGCCTGCCAGCTGACGACCAGCACCTCGCCCTGGTCGTCCTTGATCAGGTGCCGGCCGATGTAGAGGGCGAGGCCGTCCTCGTGATCGATGCGGCCGACCGCGACCGCCCGGCTGTCGACGAACTGGGCGATCTGGGCGTCGCCCAGCCGTTTCAGCGCCCGTGCCGCCGCCTTGTCGGCCGCCGCGTCGGCCAACGCCCGGGCCTGGCCGAGCCATCGTTCCCAGTGCAGCTGAGCGTCGTCGAAGTAGCGTTGTTCCGCCGCGATCTCGGTGGTCTTGGCCGTCACGAAGCGCCTCCGGCAAGCTCGGGTGCCGCGGTCAGCGTATGCGGTGTCGCCGATGTCACACAGGGGCCGACCGGCCGCCTCCGGGGAACCTTATGGAGAACCTTCGCCGTACGCGAAATGGGTGTGAACAGCACATGACGGGCTAGGTAGCCTGAGATCATGCCCCCACGCCTCCCCCACCCCGATCCCGGCGTTCCCGACACTCGAAGTCCGATCCGCTACCTCTGGTGGCTCGTCACCGCCCAGAAGGCCCGCGTACTGAGAGGCAGTGTCGTCGGCACGCTCTGGATGGTGGGGCTGTCCGTGCGCCCGTATCTGATCGCCCGCGCGATCGACGACGGATTGCGTACGGGTGACACCGAGGCGTTGCTGTTCTGGGTCGGCACGATCGTGCTGGCTGGGATGGTGCTGGCCTGGCTCGGGATCACCCGCCACCGGACGATGACCTTCATCCGGGAGGACGCCACCGCCCGGTCGGCTCAGGTGCTGCTCAAGCACATCACGCGCGTCGGTTCGGTGCTGCCGAAGAAGATCACCTCGGGTGAGGTGGCGACCGTCGGCGGCACGGACATCACGCAGATCTCGTGGGCGTTGACGATGACCGGGCCGGGTGTCGGCGCGGTGTTGGCGTACGCCGTCGCAGCGGTGGTGCTCTGGTCGGTGAACCCGATGCTGGCCCTGTTCGTGCTGCTGGGCGTGCCCGTGGTCGCGGCCTTCGTCTGGCCGCTGCTGTCGAAGCTGCAGGGCGTGGACAGCAGCTACCGGCATGAGCTGGGCATCCTGACCGCCCGCGCCGGGGACATCGTCTCCGGGCTGCGGGTGCTCGCCGGCGTCGGCGGCCGCGACCTGTTCCTGCGCCGGTACGCCGACCGCTCCCAGACGCTGCTGGACAAGGGCTACCGGGTCGGGTCGATCATGAGCTGGGTGCAGGCGCTGACCGTCGGCATCCCCGGGCTGTTCCTCGCGGCGGTCGTCTGGCTGGCCGCGCGGATGGCGGCCACCGGGGAGATCACCGTCGGCGAACTGGTCGCGGTCTACGGCTACGTCGCGATCCTCATCGTGCCGGTGTGGTTCCTGCTCGAAGGCGGCTACATGGCCGTACGCGGCATGGTCGGCGCGCGGCGCATGATCAACGTACTGCGGATCGAACCGGACGAGGTGGGCTCGACCGGGCAGGAAGCAGGGCCGAAGGCGAACTCGGAGCTGCACGATGCCCAGTCGGGGCTGACCGTCCAGCCCGCGCGGATGATCGGCGTGGCCTGCGACGATCCGGGCGAGGCGGTGGCGATCGCCGACCGGCTCGGCCGGTTCTCGGCCGAGCCCGCCGAGCAGACGGCGACCTGGGGCGGGCTGCCGATCACGAGCATCGACCTGGCCGAGGTACGCGAACGCATCCTGGTCGCCGACCACGAGTCGTACCTGTTCGCCGGCACGCTCCGCGAGATCCTCACCGGCACCGGCAGCCCGCAGATGGATGGGCGGCAGATCAGGGATCTAAGTCGAATCAAGGCCCAAGATTCGACCCAGAACCCTGATCCAGCGCCAAAACAAGGCGCGCCGAAGGCAGCGGCGCGAGCCGGCGAGCAAGCGGGAGAGCAAGAGCGGGGGGCGATCGCGAGAGCGGTGCACACGGCGTCCGCGAACGACGTCGTCGAGTCCCTCCAGGACGGGCTGGAGGAGCCGATCGACAGCCGGGGCCGCAACCTCTCGGGCGGCCAGCGCCAACGCGTACGCCTCGCGAGAGCGCTGCTGGCCGAACCGGAGGTGCTGATCCTGATCGACCCGACGTCGGCGGTCGACTCGCACACCGAGGCTCGGATCGCCGCCCGGCTCCGGGATCACCGGGAGGGGCGTACGACGGTTGTGTTCGCGACCTCTCCCCTGCTGCTCGCCGGCACCGACGAGGTCACCTACATCGCGCAGAAGAAGGTCGTCGCGTGCGGGCGGCATGAGGATCTGCTCCACCAGGAATCCGGTTACCGAGCGCTGGTGGCCCGCGACACCGAGGACGAGACGACGGGGGCGGCGCGATGAAGAAGGGGCTTCCGGTCGCCGACCGCAAGACGGTCTGGCGGGAGACCGCCGACCTGACTCGGCGGGAGAAGAAGGTCGTCGCCGCCGCGATCGCCTTGCATGTCGTAGCGGCCGTCGCCGGGTTGGGCGGACCGTTCCTGATCGGCCGGATCGTCGACGCCGTCAGCAAGGGCGCCGGTGCCTCCGATGTGGACAAGATGGCCCTGGCGGTCGGCGCGTGCGTACTGATCCAGGTGCTCGTGTCGCGACAGGCGCAGTACCTCGGGCACCGGTTCGGTGAGCGGGCCAACGCCCGGCTCCGCGAGGACTTCGTCGCGCGTACGCTCGCGCTGCCCGTCTCGGCGGTCGAACGGGCCGGCACCGGCGATCTCGCCACTCGCAGCTCGGTCGACGTCGCCACGGTCGGCAACACCGTGCGTACGGTGGTGCCGACGCTGCTGATCTCCGCCATCCAACTGCTGCTGATCTTCGGCGCCGTGATCGTCATGGATCCGCCGCTCGGGCTGGTCGCCCTGGCCGGCGTACCCACCACTGCTGCCGTGGCGCGGTGGTATCTGCGCCGGGCGAGTCCGGCGTACCTCATGGAAGGCGAGACGGCGTCCGAGCTGACGGAGGCCTTGACCACGACGGCCGAGGGTGGCCGCACCGTCGAGGCCTTGCGCCTGGCCGACGAGCGCGTGACGCATGGCACCGAGAAGATCGGGCGGCAGTGGCAGGCGCGGCGGCGGACGCTGGCGTTGCGCTCGGTGTTCTTCCCGGTCGTCGAGGCCGGCTACGCACTGCCCGCCGCCGCGATGCTGCTCGCCGGCGGGTTCTTCATGCGGCACGGGCTCAGCCTCGGCGTCGTCGTCAGCGCCACGCTCTACGTCCAGCAGGCCATCGACCCGCTCGACCGCGTGATGATCTGGCTCGAACAAGCCCAGCGCGGGCTTGCGTCGTTCGCCCGCGTGCTGGGCGTCGGCATGGTGCCGCCCGAGCCCCGCGGCGAGGTTCCGGCCTCGAACCAGCGCGAGCTGATCGTGCGCGGCGCGCGCTTCGCCTACGGTGACGGCCACGACGTGCTGCACGGCATAGATCTAGCGGTACGCCCAGGGGAGCGGTTGGCGATCGTCGGCCCGTCCGGGGCGGGCAAGTCGACGCTGGCCCGGCTGCTCGCGGGGATCGACGCGCCGCGTGAAGGCGTGGTGACGCTCGGCGGGCTCGCCGTGACGAAGATCGACCCGGCCGAACGGCGTCGCCGGATCGCGCTGGTGACGCAGGAGCATCACGTGTTCATGGGCAGCCTGCGGGACAACCTGGCGTTCGCCGCGCCCGGCGCGACCGACGACGACATGCTCGACGCGCTGGGCGCCGTCGGCGCCGACTGGTACGCCGACCTCCCGGACGGCTTGGACACCGAACTCGGCGACGGCGTGCGTACGCTCGGCCCGGCGGACGCGCAGCAACTGGCGTTGGCCCGGCTGGTCCTGGCCGATCCGCACACGCTGATCCTCGACGAGGCCACCGCCGCCCTCGACCCGACGACAGCCCGCCGCACCGAACGGGCGCTGGCCGCCGTCCTCGAAGGACGGACGGTGATCGCGATCGCGCACCGGCTGAACACCGCCCACGACGCCGACCGGGTCGCAGTGCTGGAAGGGGGCCGGGTGAGCGAACTAGGCAGCCACGACGACCTCGTACGCGCGGGTGGCGCCTACGCTTCGCTCTGGCGCTCCTGGCACGGCTGACGCCGCGCCCGCCTCGCGCGCCTCGCTCCGCTCGCTTTGGGCTGCAGATCAGGGATATGCATGTGATCATGGGCCCTCGAAGGCTGCATATCCCTGATCTGCAGGAAACGTAAGAGTGCGTTACATGCCGGGCATCGGCATGATCTCGTAGATGGCGATGGTGCCGCCCTGCGCCGCGTGCGGGTGCCCTTCCAGGATCTGGTCGAGCGCGTCCGCGTCGGTCGCCTCCAGGATCGAGTAGCCGCCGACGGGCTGGCCGCCACCGGCGTCGTCGACCGGGTTGGTCGGGTTGCCGAAGTCAACGATCGCGGAACCGGCCTTGCCGGCCCAGGCGTTCCAGGCGTCCATCCCGGCCTTCATCTCTTCCGGGGTGGAGCCGCTCATCTGCTCGTTCATGGTCTTATCGGCGCGGTACAGAATCAGGTACTTGGCCATAGGTCAAGTGCAGCACCTGCACGAAGGCGCCGGACCCGTTTACGGGATCCGGCGCCTTGCGAAAACGGGTCAGGAGCGCTTGCCGAGCAACGCCCGGGCCATCGCGGAGACGAACCGCTCGATCTCGGACCCGAACGGGTTCTCGTGCACCATGTAGGTCCAGGTCGCGGTCGGGCGGGGCAGGCCCGCCGCCGACGTGTCCCAGTCCGGGTCGGTCAGCTCCGCCTCGGCGAAGGTCTCGACCGTGCTCGTCTGGATGCCCTCGGTCAGCTCCTTGAACGCCGGGATGGCGACCCGGTGGTATTCGTCGAGCGGGTCCTGGCGGCCGAGAGCGCGCAGGTGGACGCCTTCGCGTACGTCGGACAGCATCGCCAGGTGGTCGGCCCAGGCCCGGTCGAGGTGCGCCAGCGCGATCGAGCGCGCCGCCTCTTCGGTCTCCTCGTCGCCGATGGCGTCGGCGATCTCGTCGTAGCGCTCCTTGTCGGCTTCGAGGACCCATCGCGCGGCGAGGTCGGTGTTGAGCAGCTCCCGGCGCTTGGCTGCCAGCAGCTGCCGCTGCCGCTCCACGAGTACGCCGTACTTCCAGGTGTTGCGGTGGATCTCGAAGTGCACGCCTTCGGAGACCTTCTGGGCGTGGCTGACGGAGTAGTCGACCTCGGCTCCGGTCATCCGGCCGTCGGCGGCGACGTTGGCCGTGAACGCCTCGCCGTTGCGCACGATCAGGCTGTCCTCGGGGCTGACGAAGAACACCGAGCCGCCGGGGTCGCCCTGGCGGCCGGCGCGGCCGCGGAGCTGGTCGTCGACGCGGCGGCTGTCGTGCCGGCCGGCTCCGATGACGTAGAGGCCGCCCGTCTCCACGACCTCGTCCCGGTCGCGCTCGTCCCGGCCGCCGAGCCGGATGTCGGTGCCGCGGCCGGCCATCTGCGTCGACACGGTCACCCGGCCCAGGGCGCCGGCCTCGGCGATGATCGCCGCCTCTTCGGCGTCGTTCTTGGCGTTGAGGACGACGCACTCGATCTCGGCTTCGCGGAGCGAGCGGGCCAGCCGCTCGGACTCGGCCACGTCGAGGGTGCCGATCAGGACCGGACGGCCCTGCTCGTGCGCCTCGGCGACCTCGGCGATGATCGCGTCTTCCTTCTCCTCCGCGGTGGCGTAGACGCGGTCCTCGTCGTCGGTCCGGATCGACGGGGTGTTCGGCGGGATCACCGCGACCTCGAGGCGGTAGAACTCCCGCAGCTCGTCGCCGACGTTGACGGCCGTTCCGGTCATGCCGCAGACCGTCGGGTAGAGCCCGACGAAACCCTGCACGGTGATGGTCGCGAGGATCTCGCCCTCGGCCGTCGAGTGCACGTCCTCCTTCGCCTCGACCGCCGCCTGCAGCCCGTCCGGCCAGCGGCGGCGCTGGGCGACCCGGCCGCGTACGCTGTCGACGAGCTGAACCTGCCCGTCCCGGACGATGTAGTCGACGTCCCGGTGCACGAGTACGCGCGCGTGCAGCGCCAGGTTGATCGCGGTCAGCTTGTCGAGGTTGTCCTGGGCGTACAGGTCGATGCCGTCCCATTCCCGCTCGACCAGGCGCGCGCCGGCGTCGGTGAGCTGGACGTTGCGGCCGCCCTCGACCCGGATGAAGTCGCGGGCCTTCTCCATCTTCGCCACGATCTCGGCGGCCTTCTGCGCCGGCGAGACCAGTTCCTCGACGCTGCCCGCCAGCACCAGCGGCACCCGGGCCTCGTCGATGAGGATGAAGTCGGCCTCGTCGAGGATCAGCGTCGCCAGACCCGGCATCACCTCGTCGTCCTTCTTGGTGACGAGCTGGTCGCGGAGGAAGTCGAAACCGGCCTCGCTGACCGACGCGTAGGTCACGTCGCACGCGTACGCCGCCACGCGCTCCTCGTGCGTCGAGCCCTCGCCGACCGAGCCGACGGTCATGCCGAGCAGGTCGTAGACCGGGCGCATCCACTCGGCGTCCCGGTGGGCCAGGTAGTCGTTGACCGTCATGATCTGCACGCGTGCGCCGCGGGTGGCGTACCCGAACGCGGCGATCGCGGCAGCCAGGGTCTTGCCCTCACCGGTGGCCATCTCGACGATCGTGCCCGCCAGCATCGACATCGCGCCCAGCAGCTGCGTGTCGAAGGCGCGCTCGTCGAGCGCCCGCCGACCGGCCTCCCGGCCGAGCGCGCAGATCTCGACGAGGTCGTCGTCGTGGATCATCACCGGCTGGGCCCGCTGGAGCGAGTCCACGTACTCCGGGGACTCGTCGGGCTCGCTGTCCTCGGTCTCCCCAGCGCCCGTCAGCCGGTCGCCCAGCTCCAGCGCCCGAGCCTTCAGCTCGTCGTCGGACAGCGCCTTCAGCTCCTCCTCCAGCTCCTCGATCCGAGGCAGCAGGGCCTCGAACGGGGCGAGGCTGACGGTGGATCCGGGGCGCTGCATGAACGTACGCAGCTTCTGGCGGAACTTCGTGGCGAGACCCATGCCCGCAAAGGTACAAGGCGATGGCCGTCCAGTGGAGCCCTCACTTCAAGGTCTGAACGATCCGCTGGTCGACGCCGTCGACGACGACCTCGGCGAGAGCACCGTTCACCAGGGCGAGCTCCGGCGCGACGTGTCCGCAGTCCACATCGAGGATGACCGGAATGTCCAGATCGCCGAACGCGAAGCGTACGGCGTCGTCCTGGGTGAACGAGCCCGCCGCCGGAGCGTCCGTACGCCCGACGAGGATGGCGTTCGCCCGGTCGAACCAGCCCGCCAGTCGCAATCCGTACAGCTCCCGGGCGACATCGGCGGCGGCGTGCTCGCACACCTCGACGTAGACGATCAGCCCCTCCGGCGCATGGTTCTCCGCGAACGCCCGCACATCTCCGTACGGCGTACCGGCGAGGCAGACGACGGTCTCGACACAGCCGCCGATCAGCCGCCCGGTCACCCGGACGGATCCGGCTCCCGGATCGAGCAGCCGCCACGAACCCGGCTGATCCAGGTTCGCCTCGACCAGGTCGGGCTGTCCGATGATGTTGTAGAAGCCCGGCGCCTTGTGATGTGTCGACGCGCGCTGCTCCAGCACCGCACCCGGCCCGGCGGCCAGCGCGTCGAGCCAGTGCATGATCCCGTCCGGCCGCTCCGTCGGCGTGTGCATCAGGTTCTGCCCGTGCAGCGTCGCCACACCCGTCCGCGTCGTGATCGCCAGCAGCAGCGTCGAGATGTCGGAGTAGCCGACCAGCCAGCCCGGATCCGACTCGGCGATCGCGGCGAAGTCGAGCCGCGGCAGCAGATCGGTCGCCAGCTCACCACCCCACGGCGGGACGACCGCCCCGACGCCCGGGTCGGTCAGCATCGCCGTCAACTCCGCCGCCCGCTGCGCCGCCGGGGCGGACACGATCCCGGAACCGTCCATGCACTCGCCGACGGTCACCGCGTAGCCGCGCCGCGCCAGCTCCGCGAGCGCGAAATCCAGCCGCGGGCGGAACCGCTCCTGCACCCCACTCGACGGCGAGGTGACTCCGATCCGGTCACCGGGTCGCAGCGGCGCGGGATACCTGATCATCATCGCTCCTTCAAACGCAGGCTGAACTGCGTACCAATATCCTGAAATCCCAGAGCCGCCGCGACCTTGCGGCTGGCCACGGGCCGGGCCCGCCACTGACCGAACAAGCCCTCGGACAGCGCGGCCTCGACGGCGGCCGAGGCGACGCGGCGCGCAAGACCACGCCCGCGATGCTCGGGGTGGGTGAGAACACAAAGGTGCGCGACGTCGTCCGGCCAGCGCTTATAGCCGGCGGCCGCGACGATCTCACCCTTCACTTCCAGCGTGTACGCGAGACTGTCGATCTCTTCGAGGCCACACTCGGCGGCCTCTTCCTCGTCCACCACGCTGAGCAGGTCGCGCAGTTCGTCCTTCGCCACCGCGTCAGCCGAGCCGGCCGGGCGGAACCGCGCCGGATCGAGGTACGCCAGATGCGCCGGGCCGAGGGTCCGCGCCGCCAGGTCGTCCCACTCGCCGGTGGTACGCATCGCCTCGGCCGAAGCCTCATCCGGACAGGTCACGAGCGTCGCGCCGCCGATGGTCACCGTGCCGCACCAACCGGGCGGGCAAAGCTTGGACCTCGGCGCGACGACGATCGCCGTTCCCGACTCCGGGAACCGCACCGGCTGGTCCGCCAGGATCTCCCAGAGCTGTCGCGCCCGCGCCACCACGTCCATGTGCGGATCTTGCCAGCCCTGCTCCATCCCAGCCACCGGTTTCCGCACCGCCGCGTGCTGACCTTGAACCGTTTCCGCAGCCCCAGCGACATTTCCCCTTCAAGATCACTTCCCAGATGGTGATGCGGGCGAACTCCGGATAGAGTCCGCCAATGCGCGCGAGGTGGGTGTTCGCGGCGACAGCCTTGGCCCTGGTGGGGAGCTTGGGGCTGTGGGCGGCGGCCGATGTGAGCCGGCCCGGCCGGGCGATCGGCGAGCAGGCCGCCGAGGCGGTCGTCAATCGCAATGCCTGCGGCCAGACCGCGCCCCGGGAGCTGCGGGGCATGTGGCTGACCACGGTACGCAACATCGACTGGCCGAGCCGCCCGGGTCTGCCGGAGGCGACCGTCAAGGCCGAGTATCAGCGGTGGCTCGACCTCGCCGTGAAGATGAACCACAACGCGATCTTCGTCCACGTACGCCCCAGCGGTGACGCCTTCTGGCCGAGCGGGTTCGCCCCGTTCTCCTACTGGCTCACCGGGCGGAAGGACAACACGAATCCGGGCTGGGACCCGCTGGCGTACGCGGTGGACGAGGCGCACAAGCGGGGCCTGGAGTTCCACGCCTGGTACAACCCGTACAAGGCGAGCCAGGATCCCGTCGTGCCGGCGGGCTACCCGCATCCGGAGTGGACGGTCACCTACCCGTTGAAGGCCGGCGAGGAGAAGCACGCGTACTTCGATCCGGGGATTCCGGAGGCGCGTAAGTGGGTCGAGGACTCGATTCTGGAGTCGGTCGAGAAGTACGACCTGGACGGCGTGCACTTCGACGACTTCTTCTACCCGTACCCGAAGACCGGGCAGGAGTTCCCGGATCAGGCCAGCTATGCCAAGTACGGCGGCGGCAAGAACAAGAACGACTGGCGGCGCGACAACGTCAACCTGCTCGTCAAGGAGACGTACGAGCGGATCAAGCAGGCCAAGCCGTGGGTGCGCTTCGGGATCAGCCCGTTCGGCATCTGGCGCAACGACGACAGCGACCGCCGCGGCTCGGCCACCCAGGGGCTGGAGAGCTACTCCGCGATCTACGCCGACACGCGTACCTGGATCAAGGAGGGCTGGCTGGACTACATCGTGCCCCAGCTCTACTGGTACATCGGCTTCAAGATCGCCGACTACGCGGTCCTGCTGCGCTGGTGGACCGAATTGGTCAAGGGCACTGACGTGCATCTCTACATCGGACAGGCGGACTACCGCATCAACAACGCGGGCGTGTGGAAGGATCCAGCGGAACTGGATCGGCAGATCGCGCTCAACCAGAAGTCGGGCGTGCTCGGCAGCATCCATTTCAGCGCCAAAAGCGTCCGTACGAACAAGCTGGGAGCGGTGACGCGCTACCGCGACGCGCACAACGCGACGCCCGCGCTCATCCCGGTCTCGGCGCGGCTGAAGGCCGATCCGCCGCTCGCACCCACCCTGGTGGTACGCCGAACGGCGGAGAAGACCGTGGTCACGTGGCGTCCCACCGAATCCGGCCCGAAGGCGTACCGGTACGCGGTGTATCGCGACGGGGTCCTCGTGGCGACCGTGCCGAGCGGTACGCACTCGTGGCAGGACGGCGCGGCGGCCAAAACCGGTGGCACGAGCTACTGCGTGACGGCCCTCGACCGATCCTGGAACGAAAGCCGAGCCTGACGTACTGACTCAACCGGTGATCATCGCCTACGATCACCGGGTCCTCCTCCAGCGAACTCCAAGCCCGCCCATGAGGTCCCATGAACAGACCCCTCTTCCTCCGGCGTACCTGGACGATCCGGTCGCGCGTCCTGCTGCTGTTGCTCGCGCCGCTGTTGCCGCTGGTCGGCATGTGGGCGTTCAGCACCACGCTGTCGGTGTCGGCCGCGGGCAACCTGCTCGACGCCGAGACCAACGCCAACAACGCGGCACTGCCCGCTGGTGCGGTCGCGTACTACCTGGAACGCGAGCGCAAGCTGTCGACGCAGTTGCTCGCCGGGGACAGCAGTGTCGCGGGTTCGCTGAAGGAACAGCGGGCCAACACCGACCGGCAGGTCGCCAAGCTCCGGCAGCTCGCCGGAAGCGACGATCTGCGGAGTTCCGCGTCGGCCACGGCGTTGCAGCGCGTCGGCGAGATGCTGACGGCGCTGGACTCGCTGCCGACCGCCCGGGCCTCGGTCGACACCGCCCGATACAGCCGCTTGCAGGCGGCCAACGCGTACACGGCGATCATCGACAAGGCGTTCGCGGTGTTCTCCACCGCGATCGAGGTGGACGATCACACGCTGGCCCGCGCGTCGACGACCGCATCCACCATCAACGAGGCCCGCGACCTGTTCTCCCTGGAGGACGCCCTGATCAGCGGCGTGCTGGCGGGCGGCGGCACGTACGCCCCCGGCGAGCGAGCCCAGATCGTGCAGGCGATCGGCGCTCAGCGGCAGCTCTACGAGGTGGGTACGCGTTCGCTGCTCCAAGAGGACGCCGAGGCGTACGAGAAGATCGTCACGAGTGAGGCGTTCACCCGCGTCCGGGCGGCCGAGGACAAGATCTCGGAGTCGACGGGCCCCCGGGTCCCGGGCGGCATCGACCGCAAGCAGTGGGACGCCGACATCACCGCGCTCAACCTGGAACTGTCGCATCTGGAGGACCAGATCGCCGGCCGGGCGATCGAGGCGGCCACCCCGGCCGCCACCAGGATCATCCTTCGGCTGCTGATCGCCGGTCTGCTCGGCCTCCTGCTGATCATCGGCCTGGTGCTGCTGTCGATCCGGATCGCGCGCTCGATCATCCGGCGCCTGCGGGAATTGCGGGCCGAAGCGCTCGACATGGCCGACCGCAAACTGCCCGACGTCGTCGGCCGGCTGCGGCGCGGCGAGGCGGTCGACGTGGACGCCGAGGCGCCACCGCTCAGCCACGCCGACGACGAGCTGGGCCAACTCGGCGGCGCGTTCGCCGAGATGCAGCGTACGGCGATCGAGGCGGCGGTCCATGAGGCACATCTGCGGGCCGGCCTCAACCAGGTCTTCCTCAACCTCGGCCGGCGTAGCCAGGTGCTGGTGCACCGGCAGTTGTCGCTGCTCGACGCGATGGAACGCCGGGTCACCGACCCGCAGGACCTGGAGGAGCTGTACCGCATCGACCACCTCGGCACGCGGCTGCGCCGCCACTCCGAGGACCTGGTCATCCTGGCGGGCGCGGTGCCCGGCCGGGGTTGGCGCAACCCGGTCCCGCTGCACGACGTGCTGCGCTCGGCGGTGTCCGAAGTCGAGGAGTACACCCGGATCACGGTGGTGACGCTGCCCGAGATGGCGCTGATCGGCCGGGCCGTCAGCGACGTCGTCCACCTGCTCGCCGAGCTGCTGGAGAACGCGACCGCCTTCTCCCCGCGCGACACGCACGTCCAGCTTTCCGGGCAGCTGGTGCCCAACGGGTTCGCGGTGGAGATCGAGGACCGCGGCGTCGGGCTGCCCCAGGAGGCCATCGACGAGGCCAACACCCGGCTCGCCGAACCGCCGGACTTCGACCCCGCGCACAGCTCGCGGCTCGGTCTGTTCGTGGTGGCGCGGCTGGCCGCGCGGCACGGCATCAAGGTCACCCTCCGTGCGTCGCCCTACGGCGGGATCACCGCCGTCGCGCTGCTGCCGCGCGAGCTGGTGGTCGAGGAACGGCCCGCGCAGGGCGAACTCACCGTGGCCCGCCCCCAGATAGCGGTGGCCGCGCTCCCTGCCGGTGATACGCCGAAAGCAGCGACCGCGGTCGTGACTGACCGCACTCCTGCTCTTCACCCAAGTGGCTCATCTGACCGCACTCCTGCTCTTCACCCAAGCGGCTCATCGTTGCCAGCCCCGCCTGCCCTGATGGACGAGGCGACCGCCGAGCAGCCCATGATCGCCGCAAGCGCCGGGGAGCCGCTTGGGCTAGCCGCCAGAAGTGCGGTCCAGCCGGTCGCCGGGCCGCATCAGCTCAGCCCCGAAGGATTGCCCATGCGGCAACGGCAGGCCAGTCTGGCCCCTCAGTTGCGCGTACAAAATGGTGAAGAAGAGCAACCCGTGCGGACCTCGCGCGCGCCCGAGGCGAGTCGCTCGATGCTGTCCTCGCTGCAAGCCGGCACGAATCGGGGCCGCGCCGAGGCCGCCCAGCAGGCGGCGCCCCCCTTGGAAGGTTCGGAGGAGCAGCAATGAGCAACCCCGCCCACGGCCTGGACTGGCTGATCGACGACTTCGTGGCGCGGGTTCCCGCCGCCCAGCAGGCCGTCGTGTTGTCGGTGGACGGCCTGTTGATGGGCGCCTCGCGCAACCTCGCGCAGGCCGAGGCCGAGCACATGGCGGCGGTCGCGGCCGGTTTCGCGAGCCTGTCCCGCAGTGCGGGCCGGCATTTCCAGCGGGGCGCGGTCCGGCAGACGATCATCGAGATGGAGAGCGCCTTCCTGCTCGTCACCTCGGCCGGGCAGGGGTCCTGCCTCGCGGTGCTGGCCGCCGCCGACTCCGACATCGGCATGGTCGCCTACGAGATGGCGATGCTGGTGGAGCGGATCGGGCACAACCTGGCCACCCAGCCCAGAAGTACGGCGAATGCGCGCTGACGGGGAGTCCGGGAACTCGCACGACTGGCTGGACGACGACGCCGGCCCGCTCGTGCGATCCTTCGCGCTCACCGGCGGCCGGGCGAAACCCGGCGTGGCCACGTTCGACCTGCTGAGCCACGTGACGGCGGCGCCGTTCGCGTTGCAACGCAGCACCATCCATCTGCAACCGGAGCACCGGGCCATCCTCGCCCGGGCTCGCGACCCGGTCTCGGTCGCCGAACTCGCCTCTCACCTGGGCTACGGCCTGGGCGTGGTCCGCGTGCTGCTGGCCGACCTGCTGGAGGCGGGCGCGATCACCAAGGTCGACGCCCCCTCCGACACCCCTCCCGACGACGACGTACTCCAGGCGGTGATCCATGGCCTCCGAACCAGCTGACGGCCGGGCGCGTCCGGTGCCGACGGCGATCAAGATCCTGATCGCGGGCGGCTTCGGCGTAGGCAAGACGACGCTCGTGGGTGCGGTGAGCGAGATCCTGCCACTGCACACCGAGGAAGTCCTGACATCGGAGAGCACCGAATCCGATGATTTGTCCGGAGTGGAGGGAAAAACCACCACGACGGTGACGATGGACTTCGGCCGGATCACGTTCGGCGACAACGTCGTCCTCTACCTGTTCGGCACTCCGGGCCAGGACCGATTCTGGTTCCTGTGGGACGAACTGGCCCTCGGCGCCCTCGGCGCGGTCGTGCTCGCCGACACCCGGCGGCTGGCCGACTGCTTCCCCTCGATCGACTACTTCGAACGGCGGGAGACCCCGTTCATCGTGGCGGTGAACTGCTTCTACGGCGAGCAGCCGTTCGAAGCCGACGCCGTACGCAACGCGCTGGCCCTGGATCCCAACGTTCCACTGGTCATGTGCGACGTCCGCGATCGCGCGTCCGGCCGGGAGGTGTTGATCGCGCTCATCGAGCACGTTCGCTCGCTGCGGCTCGCCGCCGCCGCCCGCTGACTCTTCAGGTTCCTGCGTCTTTGGGCGCTGGATCAGGGTTCTAGGTCGAATCTTGGGCCAAGATTCGACCTAGAACCCTGATCTGCATGTGGAGCAGTATCCAGGACCAAGC
>NZ_JBFBAZ010000100.1:0-29720 GCF_040682475.1 Hamadaea sp. NPDC051192 | reverse complement strand
GGCCCGCCCGGTCGCGTTGATCATGGGGTTTGCACCCCTGACACGCCGTCGACTCCACAGTTAACTCCATGATCAAAGGGGAGAGGGGTGGGGTGGTGGTGGGGAGAGGGGCGGGGTGGCGGCGGTGGGGAGAGGGACGGAGTGGTGGCGGGGGGAGGGGGAGGGTGGGGTGAACTGCGGGGAACGGGCGAAAGGTCTAGACTCGCGCGGTGCGGCGGATTCCCCTGATTCTGGCGATTGTGGCGGTGGTGCTCGGGCTTGGCCTGATCGGCACGGTCGCGGTGCTGGGCGGTGGTGCGTCCGGTAAGGACACTCCGACGTTCTTGGACGACCGCGCGCAGGCGAAGTCCGCGCCGAGTCCGTCGGCGAGCGCCGGCCCGGCGGTGACGTCGCCGAAGCCGCTGGTCTACAAGTTCCCGGTGCAGGGCACGGCGTCGTACGCGCACACGCATCACGACTATCCGGCCAGCGACATCATGGCGAAGTGCGGCAGCGGCGTACTGGCTCCGATCGGCGGTGTGATCCTCGAGGTGAGCTTGGAGGACACCTGGGACGCCGAGGTCAATTCAGGGGCGACTCGCGGCGGGTTGTCCTGGTCGCTGCTCGGCGACGACGGCATCCGCTACTACGGTTCGCACTTGTCGGAGGTCGACAAGACCACCAAGCCGGGTGCGCGCGTGGTCGCGGGTCAGCACATCGGCAAGGTCGGCAAGACCGGTGACACGACCGCCTGCCATCTGCACTTCGGCATCTCGCCCGCGTGCAAGAAGACCGGCGACTGGTGGGTCCGTCGCGGCGTGATCTACCCATGGTCCTATTTGGACGCCTGGCGCAAGGGCGTCGCCAAGTCGCCGGTCGCCGCCATCCAGGCCTGGCAGAAGCAGCACGGCTGCCCTGCCAAGCCGCTCGCGGATCCGTAAAACTACGCTGTTCGGCATGGCTGAACACCAGGTCACCGACGGGCTGATCGTCGTCGACAAAGCGCCGGGCATGACCTCGCACGACGTCGTCGCCCGCTGCCGCCGGATCGCCCGCACGCGCAAGGTCGGCCACGGCGGCACCCTCGACCCGATGGCGACGGGGGTCCTGGTGATCGGCGTCGGCAAGGCCACGCGCCTGCTCACCTACGTGGTCGGCACGGTCAAGGTCTACCGCGCCACCATCCGGCTCGGTCAGACCACGGTCACCGACGACGCGGAGGGCGAGGTCACCGCTTCGGTTCCGGCCGCGCACCTTTCCGATCAACTGGTACGCACAGAGCTGTCCACGATGACCGGCGAAGTGGATCAGGTGCCGAGCGCCGTCTCCGCGATCAAGGTCAACGGCGTACGCGCGTACAAGATGGTCCGGGAGGGCGAGGCGCCCGAGTTGGCCGCCCGGAAGGTGACCATCGAGCGGATCGACGTCTTCGAGGTGCGGCGGGACGGGGACTTCGTCGACGTCGACGTCGAGGCCGCCTGCTCGGCCGGGACGTACATCCGCGCCATCGCGCGTGACCTCGGCGTCGCCCTGGGCGTCGGCGGACATCTCACGGCGCTTCGCCGCTCAGCGGTCGGCGGATTCACCCTCGATGAGGCGTACACGCTGGAAAAACTCGCGGAGCTGGCGGAGGCCGGCGGCGATCCGGTGACGTTGCCGCTGGCCGCGGCCTTGCGCCGGGCGATGCCGATCCGCGAGGTCGACGACGCGGGCGCGAAGATCCTCTCGCATGGCGGGCCGTTGGAGGCGATCGGCCTCGACGGTTCTTACGGGGTGCTGGGTCCGGACGGGACCCCGCTGGCGGTGGTCTCCGAGCGGGGCGGCAAGGCGCGCCCCGAGATCGTCCTCGCCGCCGCCTGAGCTGCCCTGAAGACCAGTGCATAGATTGTCACCGCTGTCGCGGCGGCGGTGACCCCGCCGATCGCCGCCCAGAAGAGGTGGGATTCGAGCCGTGCGACGTGCGGGGTGGTGGCCAGTTGGAGGGCCGCGCCGGCACCGGTCGCGAGGACGAGGAGCAGTCCTGTCACGACCCGGGTACGCGGTCCGAGCCGCAGGCCGGAGGTCGGCCGCGGAACCGAACGCCGTAGCCGCCAGCCGGCCCATCCCGCCAGTACCAGCAGCCCGAGCACCGTCGAGGTGTACTGAAGCACCTTGTAGAGCGGCAGGCCCAGAATCGGATGGGCCAGCCAGGCGCCCCAGATGCCGACGCTGCGCATGTGGGTGAAGCTGTCCCAGAAGGCGTGTGTGGTCGCGCCGAACGCCGCCGCGACCGGCACCGCCAGCAGGTACGCCGGATGCCGGAGGCGCGGGGGAGCGGGAATGCGATCGCCGACCGCCCGCGGCAGGAGCTGGATCAGCGCCGCCCGGAAGATCAGGTGGTATGCAGCGACCGCGACGCAAGTGGCGATGATGTCCACTGTGACGATCCCCCGGAACGCGTGCGTGTCCGCGTACGGAACCCAATGGTCGGTGAAGAGCGGAACGTCGGGGATCATCGATCCGATCGCGAGCGCGGCCGGAACGTACGCCACCCCGGTGACCGGTCGGCGGAGCAACGGCAAGACGGCGGCGATGTGACTCGGTGTGAACGGCATCGAGGGTCAGCCTAGAGCGGGACACGATCTTGTGGTGCCCCGCGCGATTGGCGAGGCTGAATTACGCTGCGGCGCATGACGGACACGCCGATCGGCGCCGCCGGAGCGCCCGACGACAGCGTTCTACGACACTGGCGGCTGCTCGTCGCCGTCGTCGCGCCGGTCGTCGCGGTCGCGACCCTGGTGCAGTCCGTCCTCGAACTCCTCGGCTCCAGCGGGACCTCCGTCGTCGTGGACGGGCTGACGCTGCGTACGCCGAGCTGGCTGGACGTCGTCGAGGCACTGGTCTGGTTGGTCGCCTGGGCGTGGTCGGTGAGCGCCGTCATGATCGCCGTCCGGGGAACCCTGTTCGGCGAGCCGCCGAGCGCGTTCGACGCGTTGCGCCAAGCGGGCCGGCGACTGCCCGTCGTGCTCGGCGTCCTGGTCGTCGTCGCGGCCGGATTCGGCGTACTGCTCCTCGTCGCCGTCGTCGTGGCCAGCCTGCTGGGACCGTTGGCCTGGGCCTGCATCGCGCTCGCCGTCTTCGCCGGCGGCCCCCTCGTCGGGGCGTTGCCGGTGGCGGCCCTCGACGGGCTCGGCGTCGGCGAGTCGGCCGCCCGTGGCGTCCTGGCCGGGGAGGGGCGCCGACGGCAGCTGTTCCTGCTGATCATCGGGCTCGTCGCAGCCGCTCTTCCGGCCGATTGGCTGTCCGCGTCGCTGCCGGAGGTGACGGCGGGACCGGTGACGGCCGCGGTCGGCCGGTTGGCGGCGGCCGCGCTCGCGGTCGCGGCGATCGGCGTACAGGGTGCGCTGCTGGCTCGGTGGCGGATCAGGCTGGCCGACGCACGGCCGCAGAGCGCCCCCGCGCCGTGCCCAGGACACTGGCTGGTGGCGTGCGGTGGACTCACCGTGGTCGTCGTCGTGGCGACCGGGATCGTCATCGTGAACCCGTTGGGCGTACCGGTGCTGAGCACCTCGGGAACCGTGAAGACGAGCCAGAACCTCGGCGAGTACGCCGTCACCGCCGACGGCGAGCCCAAGATCGGGGTCGGTGGATCCAGCCGGCCGCTGGCGTGGGACACCCGCCGGGCCCTGTTCGACGGTGGGACGGCGTTGGTCGGCATCGCGTACCCGGGCAACGGGCCCGTCGAGCTGACGATCTGCCAGGCGGACGACTGCGTACCGACCGAGGCGAGGCTGGACCGGCCCGGGTTCTACTGGGAGCACTGGGTGGCCCGGTCGCTGCCCGGCGGCCGCCTCATCGTCGTCGCCCCGGTCGTCGAGCGCGGGACGCTGTCGGGGACCGCCAAGCTCGTCGCCTGGATCTGCCCCGACCGCTCCTGCCAGTCGTCGCGGCGGATCGAGCTGGCCGACGTGGACTACGACCCGCCCCAGGACTTCCCGCTCGCGGTCACCGTCGGTCCCGAGGGCGCGCCCGTGATCGCGTACGCCCGGTCCGCCCGGCAGGGCTTCGACCTCGTTCGCTGCGCCGACCAGGACTGCACCGCGCACACGCCGGACTTCGGCAGCATGATCACGCCCGGTGGGCCGGAGGACCCCAGGATCGTGGGGCTCGGGTTCGGACCGGACGCGAAGGTGATCGCCGTGCTGGCCGGGAAGACTCCGTCGGCGCGCGCCGGACTTCGAATCCGCGTCGGGCGTGCGCCCCGCGCCCGGGTGATCAGCATCACCTGCGACGACGATCGCTGCCTTCGGCGTACCAGTCGGGCCTGGAACGAGATCGCCGACGATGGCGGTGACCTGCGCGCGTGGCCGGTGCCGATGCCGGACGGGCACCTCGCGATCCTGCAGGAGGACGCCCGGGGTGCGCGCCTGATCACGTGCGAACACCACTGTGAAGGTTGATAGCTTTGGCCCTATGCAGCGGTGGAGGGGCGCGGCGCAGGCGCCGCGAGGGTGGGGGCGCTCGGTCGTCACCATCGGCGTGTTCGACGGAGTGCACCGGGGCCATCAGGCCACCATCGGCTACGCGGTGAAGCGGGCCCGCGAGCTGGGTGAGGCGAGCGTGGTCGTGACCTTCGACCCGCACCCGTCCGAGGTCGTCCGACCGGGTTCGCACCCGGCGGTGCTGACCACTCAGGAGCGCAAGGCCGAGCTGATCGAGGAGCTGGGCGTCGACGCGCTCTGCGTGGAGCCCTTCACCCGCGAGTTCTCCAAGCTGCCTCCCGAGGAGTTCGTGCACGACGTGCTGGTGGAGCACCTGCACGCGGCCGAGGTCGTGGTGGGGGAGAACTTCCGCTTCGGCCACAAGGCGGCCGGAGACGTGGCGCTGCTGACGCAGCTCGGCCGCCGGTTCGGCTTCACCACGACGGCCGCGCCGCTGCTGACGGATGAGTCGACCGTGTTCTCGTCGACCTATGTCCGGTCCTGCGTCGCCGCCGGGGACATGACCGCGGCCACGGCCGCGCTCGGCCGCCCGCACCGGCTGGAGGGCGTCGTGGTCCGGGGTGACCAGCGCGGCCGTCAGCTCGGCTTCCCGACCGCCAACCTGCTGTGCGGCCCGCACGCGGCCATCCCCGCCGACGGGGTGTACGCGGCTTGGCTCCTGCGCGGCGGCAAGCAGCTGCCCGCCGCCGTCTCGATCGGCACCAACCCGACCTTCGCCGGGACTGAGCGCCGGGTCGAGGCGTTCGTCCTGGACTTCACCGGCGACCTCTACGGTGAGCGGGTCTCGCTCGACTTCGTGGCGCACCTGCGCCCGACTGTCCGGTTCGACACGCTGGAGGGCCTGGTCGCGGCGATCACCGACGACGTGTCGCGGACGCGGGTCGCGCTCGGCCTCGGTAACTCGGCGGCATGATCGACTCCGTAAGGTAACCTTGACGAGGCTCCGCGTACGCCTACCCGACGCCGTGGGCACGGAGCCGGAGTATCCATGAGCCGTCGGCTCGCCGAACCCTCGGCTGAACCTTCGGCCCAACGTGAAATGGGAGAAAATGGCGCTCGACGCTGCAGTCAAGACTCAGATCATGCAGGAGTACGCGACGACCGAGGGTGACACCGGCTCGCCGGAGGTCCAGGTCGCCGTCCTCACGAAGCGGATCAAGGACCTGACCGAGCACCTGAAGGTGCACAAGCACGACCACCACAGCCGCCGTGGGCTGCTGCTGCTGGTCGGCCGCCGCAAGCGGCTGCTGGCGTACCTCCAGAAGACGGACATCGCCCGATACCGCGCGCTCATCGAGCGCCTCGGCATCCGGCGCTGACGCTAGAGACAGGGGAGTGACCTGCGGGTCGCTCCCCTGTTGGCAAGACAGCCGGTCCAGCCGGACCGACAATGCAAGAAAGACGAGGCGCGTACCCGGCCGCGGGTTGACGCTCGGTCCTCGGTAGTGGCTCCCGGAGCCGCCCCGCCCGCGCGGGAGCGGAGCCCGAGAGCTTCGATCGAAGACCGGCCGTCCGCCGCCAGCTAGCCGCGCGCGTGCCAGACGATCGAAGAGGAGTATTCATCCATGACCGAGACCACTCTCGGCACCCAGCACAGCACCGCCGTGATCGACAACGGCGCGTTCGGCACGCGGGAGATCACCTTCTCCACCGGGCGGCTCGCCCGGCAGGCGGCCGGTTCGGTCCTCGCCCAGCTCGGCGACACCGTGGTCCTCTCCGCGACCACCGCCAGCAAGACGCCGAAGGACCAGTTCGACTTCTTCCCGCTCACCGTCGACGTCGAGGAGCGGATGTACTCGGCGGGCCGGATCCCCGGCTCGTTCTTCCGGCGGGAGGGTCGTCCGACCGAGGACGCCATCCTGACCTGCCGCCTGATCGACCGGCCGCTGCGCCCGTCGTTCGTCAAGGGCCTGCGCAACGAGGTCCAGGTCGTCGAGACGGTCCTCGCGCTCGACCCGGCGCACCCCTACGACGTGGTCGCGATCAACGCCGCGAGCATGTCGACCAAGCTGTCCGGCCTGCCGTTCTCCGGCCCGATCGGGGCGACCCGGGTGGCCCTGATCGACGGCCAGTGGGTGGCCTTCCCCACCTTCGAGGAGCTGGAGCGGGCCGTCTTCGACATGGTCGTCGCCGGCCGCGTGGTCGGTGACGACGTCGCCATCATGATGGTCGAGGCCGAGGCCACCGAGAACACGGTCAAGCTGGTCGGCGCGGGCGCCAAGGCCCCGACCGAGGAGATCGTCGCCGCCGGTCTGGAGGCCGCCAAGCCGGTGCTGCGCGAGCTGTGCCGGGCGCAGGACGCGCTGGCCGAGGTGGCCGCCAAGCCAGTCACCGAGTTCCCGGTGTTCCTGGACTACCAGGACGACGTCTACGAGGCGGTCAAGTCCGCCGGTGCGGCCGAGGTCGCCGAGGCACTCAAGATCGCCGGCAAGGCTGACCGCGAGGAAGCCCTCGACCTGGTCAAGGAGAAGGTGATCGCGGCCGTCGCCCCGCAGTTCGAGGGGCGTGAGAAGGAGGTCTCCGCCGCCTTCCGGTCGGTGACCAAGTCCGAGGTGCGCAGCCGGGTCCTCCGCGAGAAGATCCGCATCGACGGCCGCGGCCTGGCCGACATCCGGCCGCTGACCGCCGAGGTCCAGGTGCTCCCGCGGGTGCACGGTTCGGCGCTGTTCGAGCGCGGCGAGACCCAGATCCTGGGCGTCACCACGCTGAACATGCTCCGCATGGAGCAGGCGCTGGACACGCTGTCGCCGCAGAAGACCAAGCGCTACATGCACAACTACAACTTCCCGCCGTACTCGACCGGTGAGACGGGCCGCGTCGGCGCCCCGAAGCGCCGCGAGATCGGCCACGGCGCGCTGGCCGAGCGGGCGCTGATCCCGGTCCTGCCGTCGCGCGAGGAGTTCCCGTACGCGATCCGGCAGGTGTCCGAGGCGCTCGGCTCGAACGGCTCGACCTCGATGGGGTCGGTCTGCGCCTCCACGATGTCGCTGCTGACCGCGGGTGTGCCGCTGAAGGCGCCGGTGGCCGGCATCGCCATGGGCCTCATCTCCGGTGAGGTCGACGGCAAGACGGAGTACGTCACGCTGACCGACATCCTCGGCGCCGAGGACGCCTTCGGCGACATGGACTTCAAGGTCGCCGGTACGCGGGACTTCGTCACGGCGCTGCAGCTGGACACCAAGCTCGACGGCATCCCGTCGGACGTCCTCGCCGCCGCGCTGCGTCAGGCCCACGACGCCCGCCAGACGATCCTCGACGTCATGCAGGAGGCGATCGAGTCGCCCGGCGAGATGAGCGAGTACGCCCCGCGGGTGACCACGGTGAAGATCCCGGTCGACAAGATCGGCATGGTGATCGGCCCGAAGGGGCAGACCATCAACGCGATCCAGGACGAGACCGGCGCCGAGATCTCCATCGAGGACGACGGCACGATCTACGTCGGCGCGACCAACGGGCCGTCGGCCCAGGCGGCGGTGGATCGCATCAACCAGATCGCGAACCCGACGCTGCCGAAGGTCGGCGACAAGTTCCTCGGCACCGTGGTGAAGACGGCCGCGTTCGGCGCGTTCATCTCGCTGCTGCCGGGCCGCGACGGGCTGCTGCACATCTCCAAGGTGGGCGACGGCAAGCGGGTCGAGAAGGTCGAGGACTTCCTCAACGTCGGGGACAAGGTCGAGGTGGAGATCGCCGAGGTCGACTCCCGCGGCAAGATCTACCTCGACAAGGTCTACCCCGAGGGCGTCGAGAAGCCGGCTCCGGCCGAGCGTCCGGCGAGCCGGGACCGCGAGGACCGCGGCCCGCGTGACCGGGACCGCGGCGACCGCGGCCCCCGTCGTGACGGCGACGACGGCGAGCGTCGTCGTCGGCAGCGGCGCGACTGACCGTGTCGCAATCTCGTCAGACCGTGCCGTCCAGCGTTCTGCTGGGCGGCACGGCCACTAGTCGCCGCAATAGGCAACCGGTAACCGTGCCGTCCAGCGCTTTTCTGGACGGCACGGTCCGTAGGACGGTTCTGCCCAGTGGGCTGCGCATCCTCACCGAGGACGTGCCCGCCATGCGCAGCGTGTCGTTCGGGATCTGGGTCAACGTCGGCTCCCGGGACGAGGCCGAGGGCGAAGGCGGCGCCTCGCACTTCCTCGAGCACCTGCTCTTCAAGGGCACGGCGCGGCGTACCGCGCTGGACATCTCGGCCGCCATCGAGGCGGTCGGCGGCGAGACCAACGCCTTCACCACGAAGGAATACACCTGCTACTACGCGCGGGTGCTCGACGCCGATCTGCCGCTGGCCATCGACGTCATGTGCGACGCGGTCGCCAGTTCGGTGCTCGCCGAGCCCGATGTGGAGACCGAACGCGGGGTCATCCTCGAAGAGATCGCCATGACCGAGGACGAGCCTTCGGACGAGGTGCACGACCTGCACGCGGAGCTGATCTACGGCGAGCATCCGCTGGCCAAGCTCATCTCCGGGACGGTCGCGTCGATCACGCCGATGAGCCGCGACGGCATCCACGAGTTCTACCGCTCGCGGTACTCCGCTCCCGTCATGGTGGTCGCGGCGGCCGGTCGGCTCGATCACGACCAGGTCGTCGAGCAGGTCGTCGCGGCGCTCGCGGGGACACCGCTGGACAGCGGTTCCGCGTCGCCCGTCGGTCCGCGGCCCATGGAGACGCCCGTCTTGTACGCCGAGCCGAAGGCGGTCACCCGCCGGAAGGACACCGAACAGGCGCACCTCGTCCTGGGCGGGCCGGGGATCGGCCGGCGGGACGATCGGCGCTTCGCGGTGGGCGTACTGAACAACGTGCTCGGCGGCGGCATGTCGAGCCGGCTGTTCCAGGAGATCCGGGAGAAGCGCGGACTGGCGTACTCGGTCTACTCCTACACCTCGCAGTACGCCGAGACCGGCACCTTCGGCGTGTACGCCGGATGCGCGCCGGGCAAGGTGGACGAGGTGCTGGAGATCGTCCGGGATCAGCTGGCCCGGGCGGCCGGTGAGGAGATCACCGAGGAGGAGCTGCGCCGGGGCAAGGGGATGCTCAAGGGCGCCCTGGTCCTGGGCCTGGAGGACACCGGGTCGCGGATGACCCGGCTGGCCAAGGGCGAGTTGCTCTACGGGGATCTGCTCGATGTGGACGACCTGCTGCGCCGGATCGAGGCGGTCACGATCGCCGACGTCACCGAGGTCGCCCACGCCGTGCTGACCGGCCCGGAGTACTTGGCGATGATCGGCCCGCACTGACAGTTCCGGTCGCTCGATCCGGTGCGCGGTGCGAGCCGGGAGGACGGTCGGAGCTGGCACAAGGGCATTCGACTGTTAGGTTGACGCTGTGACGATTCGGGTCGGAGTGCTGGGCGCCCGTGGGCGCATGGGTCAGGAGGTCTGCCGGGCGGTCTCGGCCGCGGACGGGCTGGACCTGGTCGCGCAGCTCGATCAGGGAGATCCGCTCACCACGCTGACCGAGGCCGGTGCGCAGGTCGTCGTCGACTTCACCAACCCCGACGTGGTCCTGGACAACGTGCAGTGGTGCGTTGACCAGGGCATCCACGTGGTGGTCGGGACGAGCGGGTTCACCGAGGAGCGGCTCGACCTGGTGCGCTCGCTCCTGGCGGGCAAGCCCGAGGTCGGGGTGCTCGTCGCGCCGAACTTCGCCATCGGCGCGGTCCTGATGATGGAGTTCGCCGAGCGGGCCGCCAAGTACTTCGACTCGGCCGAGATCATCGAGCTGCACCATCCGCAGAAGGTGGACGCCCCGAGCGGCACCGCGCTGCGTACGGCGCAGCTCATCGCGGCCGCCCGAGCGTCGGCGGGATTGGGTGAGATGCCCGACGCGACGAAGGACGAGATCGACGGCGCTCGCGGCGCGACCGTCGACGGCGTACGCGTGCACAGCGTGCGCTCCCGTGGACTCGTCGCGCACCAGGAGATCCTCTTCGGCACGCCCGGCGAGACGCTGACGATCCGGCACGACTCGTTCGACCGAGCGTCGTTCATGCCAGGCGTGGTGCTGGCCGTCCGGTCGGTGGGATCCCGTCCGGGCCTGACCGTCGGCATCAACCCCCTCCTCTGACTCCCTCCCCCTGCCGCTAGACCGTCGCCCGCTGGCCCGCCGGACCGTTGGGCGCTGGCCCGGCGGCCGCCGGGCCGTTGGGCGCTGGATCACGGATCTCGGTCGAATCTTGGGCCAAGATTCGACCTGGAACCCTGATCCAGCGCCGAGACAGCGCGGTCGGCAGAGCGGTCAGAGCAGGGTGGCGTACCGGGACTGGGGGACGAGCATGTCCTCGACGTCGAGCGACCGCCGCGCCCCATCCGGCGCCCAGCCGGCCGACGCCAGGAACTTCGGCGTCGCCGGGGCCTGGTCGAAGACCCACGCCAGGGCACTGGTGAAGCCGTCGTCGCGCCAGTGATCAGCGGCCGCGGCGAGCAGGCGGCTGCCGTGCCCGCGCCGGCCCCAGCGCGGCTCGACCAGCAGTTCGCCGATCTCGGCCGCGGTGGAGAGATCATCACTGGGGCCGAAGGCGATGAACCCCACCACGTACGATGAGGCCGAGGACTGTTCGACGGCCACGAGGACCCGGTGCCGCCCGGTCGGCGGGGCCATGATCGAATCGCGCCAGGTCGCGGCGAACTCCGTCTCGTCGAGGTCGGCGAGGACGTGCCGCGGGAAGAGCCGGCGATAGGCGGTACGCCAGGTCGCCACCTGGATGCGTGCGATCTCTCCGGCGTCACCGGGCCGCCCGGGGCGGACATGTCCTTGAGCCACGACGTCAGAGCGTAACGAAGTGCCGGATCGGGGAGAGGGAACGGGTGAGACACCGGATCGCGATCGTGGCCGTGCTGGCCGTGGCCGCCCTCGCGTTCGACGCCGCTTTCGCCACCAGGCACGGGTTCTTCGACCTCAAGGTCTACTACGGCGCGGTCAACTGGTGGGTGCACGGCGACGGCGAGCTGTACGACTTCATCAAACCCCGGAGCACGTACGGGTTCACCTATCCGCCGTTCGCGGCGGTGGCGATGCTGCCGATGGCGTTCGTGCCGTGGGGGGTGGCCATCGCCCTCGCGTCGCTGATGACGATCGCCGCCACCGGGCTGGTGGTCTGGTGGCTCGTGGCCGAACCGGATCGGCGGTACAAGACCGCCCTGATCATGGCGCTGCTGATCGCGTACGAGCCGATGCGGGAGACGTTCCTGTTCGGGCAGGTCAACATGCTGCTCGTGGCGCTGGTCGCCGGGGATCTGTTCTTCGGCGTCGGCAAGAACCGTAAGTGGGCGGGCCTCGGGATCGGCCTGGCCACCGCGGTGAAGCTGACGCCCGGCCTGTTCATCCTCTATCTGCTGCTCACCAAGCGGTGGCGCGCCGCGTTCGTGGCGATGGGCACCGCCGCCGGGGCCACGTTGGCGACCGCGGCGATCGCCCCGGACATGGCCCGCGAGTTCTTCACCAACGCCTTGTGGGACACCGACCGGATCGGCTCCTTGGCCTTCATCTCGAACCAGTCGCTCCAGGGACTCGTGGCGCGGCTGAACCCGGAGGATCCGTCGAAGCTCGCCTGGCTGGTGCTGGCGCTCGGCGTACTCGTGGTGTGGGTGGTGCGGAGCCGGCGCGCGTTCCAGGCGGGCGACGAGGCGGCCGGGCTGGCCGTCACCGGTGTCGTCACCGGCCTGGTGAGCCCCGTGACCTGGATCCACCACCTGGTCTGGCTGATCCCGTCGCTCATCCTGCTGGTGAACGCCGGGCTCGCCGATCGCGCCCAGCGCTGGCGGCACTGGGGCATCGCCGGGGTGAGCTATCTCATCCTGTGCAGCAAGCTGGTCTGGCCGTTCGACAACCACTTCAGCAGCTTCTGGGGCTACCTCGGGAGCAACGCCTACGTGTTCGTCACCCTGGTCCTGCTGTTCGCGACCCCGATCCGGTCACCGCACGAGGTGATAGCGCAGCTCGGGGTAACGGAACGTGGTCCCGGCGGGAGTCCAGAACTCGCGAACCCCGTCCGGCCGTAGCCCCGGCCTTCTCGTAGAACCGCCTGGCCCGGTGGTTCTCCTCCAGCACCCACAGCCGGACCTCGGGCTGCGGCAGCTCGGCGAGCGCTTGGCCGGCTCCGTGCGCCGTCGCTCGGCCCACGCGCCCTCGTCCAGACCCGCGAGCACATCGTCCGCGATGATCCCCTGGTACGCCGTGCGCCAGCCGTTGATGTGGCCGGCCACGACGGCAGGCACGTCCTCGTCTCGCAGCGCGCGCACGGTGGCCGTGGTCGGAACGTAGCGCGGGCGGTTCTGTCGTAGCCAGTGGTTAACCTTGCTCGCGATGGAGACCTTGACCCTGACTCAGGCCCGCCGGATCGCCCTGGCGGCCTCTGGTTTCGGCGGCCGGAGCCTGGTCGGGCCGGCGGCCGGCCGCCATCTGCGCCGCGTCTTGGACAACACCGGCCTGCTCCAGATCGACTCCGTCAACGTCCTGCAGCGGGCGCACTACCTGCCGGCCTACAGCCGGATCGGCCCCTATGACACGGCGTTGCTCGATCGCGGCAGCTCTCGGCGTCCCCGCTGGCTGTTCGAATACTGGGCGCACGAGGCGTCGCTCGTCCCGGTCGAGGTGCAGCCGCTGCTGCGCTGGCGGATGGCGACCGCCCGGGAGAAGGCGTGGGGCGGCCCGCGCAGCATCGCCCGGGAGCAGCCCACACTCGTGGAGTGGGTGCTGGCCGAGGTGGCCGACCGAGGCCCGGTGACCGCCGCCGAGATCGAGGCCGACGTGCCCAAGCCGAAGGGCGGCAACTGGGGCTGGAACTGGTCTGACGTGAAGAAGGCGCTGGAGTTCCTCTTCTACGAGGGCTCGGTCACCAGCGCCGGGCGGAACACCTCGTTCGCCCGCCGCTACGACCTGACCTCCCGGGTGCTGCCGGCCGACGTGGTCGCGACGCCGACCCCGGCCGTCGAGGACGCCCACCGCCAGCTCGTCGAGCGGGCCGCCCGGGCGCTCGGCGTCGCGGCCGAGGCCGAGTTGAAGGACTACTTCCGGCTGCCGGTCGAGGGGGCCCGCCGGGCGATCGCCGACCTCGTCGAGGCGGGCGTCCTGGTCCCGGTCCAGGTCAAGGGCTGGAAGCCACAGGCGTACCTGCATCGCGACGCGCCGTCGGCCCGCCGGTTCACCGGTGGTTCCCTGATCAGTCCGTTCGACCCGCTGATCTGGGAGCGGGGGCGGACCGAGCGGCTGTTCGGCCTGCGCTACCGGATCGAGATCTACGTCCCCGAGCCGCAGCGCGTGCACGGCTACTACGTCCTGCCGTTCCTCCAGGGGGAGCGGTTCACCGCACGCGTCGACCTGAAGGCCGATCGCAAGGCCGGCGTGCTGCGCATTCCGGCGGTGTGGCTGGAGCCCGGAGCCGACCCGGAGCCGACCGCCCGAGCCCTGCGCGCCGAGCTCGAACGACTGGCCGGATGGCTCGGTCTGAGCGGCGTCGAGCGGGCCGGGCGAGGGGATCTCGCGCCTTTCCTCAACGGTGTAACGTCAACGACATGACGCAGGTGGAGTCCGCGCCCCCCGGCCAGATGATGGTCGCCACGCCCGACCGGGTCACCGCCTGGTTCATGCGGCGCAGCGCCGCGTTGCCGGTCTGGGCCGGTCCCGCCGCCGCGTTGGTCTGCATCGCCGGCGCGCTCGGCTACACCCAGCTCACCAACCCGACCGACGCGGCCGCCGGTGATCCGCCGTCCTGCCTGCTCAAGCTGACCACCGGGTTCGACTGCCCGGGTTGCGGTGGCACGCGGGCCGCCTGGTATCTCATGCACGGCGATCTCTCCGCCGCTGCCCGCCACCACCTGCTGTTCGTCTTCGCCGTGCCGTTCCTGCTTTACGCGTACGTGGCGTGGGCGGGCAAGAAGGTGTTCAACAAGCAGCTGCCGCAGTTGCGGGTCGGGCCCAAGACGGTCGCGTGGTTCCTCGGGATCTGGGCCGTCTTCACGATCCTGCGCAATCTGCCGTGGGCCCCGTTCACCTGGCTCTACGTCTGATCCCGCACTACTGCTCGCACTCTGACGCCACCAGCCCTCACCCGCCGTACGCGGTGAGGGCTGAAGCGTTTCTCCGGGGCTGACGAGCGGCTGACCAGGGGCCGGCCAGGTCAGCCCGCCGCGCGGCTGACTACGATGTCGCCGCTCATCGAGCGAAGGTGCAGGGCGACGTCGGGCTGCCCGCTCGCCGGGGCGTCGGACGGCTGGAGGTCGCTGCGGGCCCGGCCGGACATCGAGGTCAGCTCCATCCAGACGCCGATGCCCGGGACGACGCCGATGGCGATGTCGCCGCTGGCCGAGTTGACCTTGGCGACGCCGTTGCGCAGCGTACGCAGAGCGAAGTCCCCAGATGCGGTCGTGGCACGGACGCCGCCGCTGAGCGTGCCGAGTTCGACGTCGCCGGAGGCCGAGTGCAGGTCGGCCGAGCCGTCGACGGTGTCGGCGCTGATGTCGCCGCTGGCGGAGTTCGCCTTGAATTCGCCGCCGACGTGCATGGCGCGGACGTCGCCGCTGGCCGTGGTGATGGCGAAGTCGCCGGTCACGTCCTCGACGAAGACGTCACCGGAGGCGCTGTGCACCGAGACCTGCCGGTACGCCCCGGAGCAGGTCGCGTCGGCCGACGCCGTACGCAGATCGAGCGTGCTGTCGGCCGGGATCCGGATCGAGACGGCCAGGCGGGGGTTGCGCATCTTCAGCCAGCCCTTGTGCTCCGGGGCCTTCACGATCAGGTTCGTGCCGTGCAGTTCGACCGTCGTCTGCGCGGCGGCCTCCCGGGAGAGGTCTGACCCGTCGAACGGCTCGACGGCGACGGTGGCGGTGGTCAGGCCGGGCTGAGCGGTGATCTCGACCCGTCCGGCGCTGACGCGTACGTCGGTGGACAGCGGGCCGGTGATCGGGAACTCGTACATGATGATCAATCCCTTCTAGGGTGCAGCGAGGGGTGGCGAGAGCGAAGATCAGGACTGGGCGTAGCCGGTGATGCGGCGTCCGGGCGGGAAGCCGGGGCCCGGGCCGGGCGGGTAGCCGGGGCCGGGGCGGAATCCCGGTCCGGGCGGAGCCGGCTGGGTGGCTCCCCAGAGCGCCCGGACCAGCCAGGCGTTCACCGAGACACCCTCGGCGGCGGCGGCGCGTTCGATCGTCTCCTTGAGCTGCTCGGGCAGCCGGAGCGTGATCCGGGCCTGCTCGCCCTCGGTCGGCGGCGGGGCCGCAGCGGCGGCCGGCTGCGCCTCCGGCTCGGGGAGGGCCTCGGTGACCACCAGGTCGGCGTCGCGTCCGCGCAGGCGTACCTCGACGCTGGCGTTGCTCAGCTTGCTGGTGATCTCGGCCGCGGCGTCGGACAGCGCCTCCATGAGGCAGAGCCGGGCGGACGCTTCCAGGGAACCGGCGAGCAGTCCGGCGGCGCGGGTGATGTCGTCGCCACCGGGCGCGGCGGCGGCGGTCAGATCCCGCTGAAGGTTTTCGAGGTACGGCGACAGCTCCATGACTTCACTATGACATCACCGATGACGTCATGCAAGTGTCTTCGTGATGTCAGAGGAGGCGACCCCCGGGGGTGGGTCTAGAGTGTCAGGTGTGACGGAGATCGTGCAGCCCCAGGTCAAGTTGATCGCATGGACGCAATTCGAGGCCCCGGACGACGTTCCGTGGTCGACCGACGCCGACGGCGGGCAGGCGCTCGCGGAGTTCGCCGGCCGCGCCTGCTACCAATCCTGGAGCAAGCCGAACCCCGCCACCGCCACGAACGAGGGCTACCTCCGCCACATCCTGGAGGTCGGTCACCTCTCGGTGCTCGAGCACGGCACGGTGAGCTTCTACTTCACCGGCGTGTCGCGTTCCTTCACCCATGAGCTGATCCGCCACCGTCATTTCTCGTACTCCCAGCTCTCCCAGCGCTACGTCCCCGAGCGCGAGGCGGCCATGGTGGCCCCGGAGGCCATCGCCTCCGACCCCGAGCTGAACAAGAAGTTCGTCGAGGCGAGCGAGGCTGCCGTCCGGGCGTACAACGAGCTGCTGGAGGGCTTGGAAGCCAAGTTCGCCGACGTCCCGAACGCCACCCTGCGGCGCAAGCAGGCCCGGCAGGCGGCCCGCGCGATCCTGCCGAACGCGACCGAGACCCGCATCGTGGTCACCGGCAACTACCGGGCCTGGCGCCACTTCGTCGCCATGCGGGCCACCGAGCACGCCGACGTCGAGATTCGTGAGCTGGCCGTCGAGTGCCTTCGCCAGCTGCAGCGGGTCGCGCCGAACGTGTTCAACGACTTCAAGATCACGACGCTGAGCGACGGCAGCGAGATCGCCGCGAGCGAGTACCTCTGGCAGGGCTGACCAGCCTGCTCAGCCAGTTCACCCCGAACCGCAGTTGACGATAAGTTGGCAAGTATGACGCGCGACTCACGGCGGCCGTTCGGCCGCCTGCTCACCGCCATGGTGACCCCGTTCCGGGCGGACGGCTCGCTCGACGTGGACGGCGCCGCCCGGCTGGCCGCGTACCTGGTGGACGAGCAGCACAACGACGCGCTCGTGATCAACGGGACCACCGGGGAGAGCCCGACCACCTCCGACGCGGAGAAGGAGACGATCCTGCGCGCCGTCGTCGAGGCGGTCGGCGATCGGGCCCAGGTCGTCGCCGGAGTCGGCACGTTCAGCACCCACCACACCGTCGAGCTGGCCCGGTCCGCCGAGAAGGCGGGCGCGCACGGCCTGCTCGTCGTCACGCCGTACTACAACAAGCCGCCGCAGGCCGGGCTGCTCGCCCATTTCCGCACGGTCGCCGACGCCACCGGGCTGCCGATGATGCTCTACGACATCCCCGGCCGCAGCGGTGTCCCGATCGCGACCGACACGTTCCTGCGACTCGCCGAGCACGACCGGATCGTCGCGGTCAAGGACGCCAAGGGCGACCTGACCGCCAGCTCCTGGGTGCTGCGGGACACCGACCTCGCGTACTACAGCGGCGACGACGCGTTGACGCTGCCGCTGTTGTCGATCGGCGCGACCGGTCTCGTCGGGACGTCCACGCATCTCACCGGGGCGGTGGCGACCCGCCTCATCTCGGCGTACCACGATGGGGACACGGCGGAGGCGGTGCGGCTGCACCGCCAGCTGCTGCCGCTGTTCACCGGGATCTTCCGGACCCAGGGCGCGATCCTCGTCAAGGCCGCGATGAACGCGAAGGGCCTGCCCGCCGGGCCGATGCGCCCGCCGCTGGTCGACGCCACCGAGGCTGAGCTCGCCCAGCTGCGGGCCGACTGCGACGCGGCCGGCCTGCCTCTCTGACTCGCGAAACGCGGCTGCGCAGCACGCGGCCGCCCATGGACCACAGGAGTTGTGAAGTGACCGAAGCGCACGTGGAGTTGCCCGCACCACCACCGCTGCCGGAAGGCGGCCTCCGTGTCATCCCGTTGGGTGGGCTCGGCGCCATCGGGCGCAACATGACCGTCTTCGAGTTCGACGGCAAGCTGCTCGTCGTCGACTGCGGGGTGCTCTTCCCGGACACCGAGCAGCCCGGCGTCGACCTCATCCTGCCCGACTTCGAGCCCATCCTGGACCGGTTGGACGACGTGCAGGCGATCGTCCTCACGCATGGCCACGAGGACCACATCGGAGCGGTGCCCTACCTGTTGGCGCACAAGCCCGACATCCCCCTCGTGGGCTCCCGGTTCACACTGGCCCTGGTCGAGGCGAAGCTCGCCGAGCGCCGGATCACGCCGTACTCGCTCACCGTCGTGGAGGGACAGCGGGAGCAGCTCGGCCCGTTCGAGGCGGAGTTCTTCGCGGTCAACCACTCCATCCCGGACGCCATGGCGGTCGCCATCCGGACGCCGGCCGGCCTCGTGCTGCACACCGGCGACTTCAAGATGGACCAGCTGCCGCTCGACGGCCGGATCACCGACCTGGCCGGGTTCGCCCGGCTCGGCGCGGAGGGCGTCGACCTGCTGCTCTCGGACTCCACCAACGCAGAGATCCCCGGCTTCGTGACCTCGGAGCGGCAGATCGGGCCGGTGATCAGCTCGATCTTCGCCAAGGCCACCGGCCGCATCATCGTGGCGTCGTTCGCCTCCCACGTGCACCGCGTCCAGCAGGTGCTCGACGCCGCCGAGGAGCACGGCCGCAAGGTCGCCTTCATCGGCCGCTCGATGGTCCGCAACATGGGCATCGCCCGCGATCTGGGCCTGCTGCACCTCTCGCCGGGCCTGATGATCGGCATCGACGAGGCGACCACGCTGCCGCCCGAGCAGATCGTGCTCATGTCGACCGGTTCCCAGGGCGAGCCGATGAGCGCGCTGGGCCGCATGGCCACCGGCGACCACCGGCACATCACCATCGCCTCGGGCGACACGGTCGTGCTCGCCAGCTCGCTGGTGCCGGGCAACGAGACCAGCGTCTACCGGGTGATCAACCAGCTCGCCCGGCAGGGCGCCACCGTCGTCCACAAGGACGTCGCCAAGGTGCACGTCTCCGGCCACTCGCCGGCCGGCGAGCTGCTCTACCTGCTGAACGTGGTCAAGCCCAGCAACCTCATGCCCGTCCACGGCGAGTGGCGTCACCTGCGCGCCCACGCCCGGCTGGGCGTCGAGAGCGGCGTCGCGCCCGACCGCATCGTCCTCTGCGAGGACGGCGACGTCGTGGACCTGGTCGACGGCCGGGCCGAGCTGGTCGGCCACGTCAAGAGCCGCTACGTCTACGTGGACGGTCTGGCCATCGGCGACGTCGGCGAGAGCCTGCTCACCGAGCGCCGCATCCTGGGCGACGGCGGATTCATCGCGGTCACCGTGGTGGTCGACTCGGTCACCGGCAAGGTGGTCGGCGGCCCGACGATCTCGCAGAAGGGCTTCTCCGAAGACCCCACTGCGTTCGACCCGGTCCTGCCGGTCATCACGCAGGCGCTCGACCGGGCCGCCGCCGACAACATCACCGACCCCCACCAGCTCCAGCAGCTCGTACGCCGAGTGGTGGGCAAGTGGGTGAACGAGGCGTACCGGCGGCGGCCGATGATCGTGCCGTCCGTGTTGGAGGTCTAGCGCCGCCAGGCGTAGTGCCACAACGAGACCTGCGGCGTGACACGCTTTCGCGAATGCCGTACCTCGTTGATGATCTCCTCTACGCTGTCAAGCATGGCGCGCCGTACCACCCCGACTCCGAGCCGCCGCGTGAACCCGCCGAAGGCGTCCACTGCGGTGGCACGTACCCCCGCGTCCCGCACCTCTCGGCGTACCCCTGCTAGAACGACCGCACGCCGGCGGAACCGGAGTTTCCCGGGGCCGCTGGATGTGCTGGGCAAGGTGTCCGGCGGGCTGTTCTTCGGCCTGGCCGGCGCCACCGGCTGGGCCGCGCGGGCGGTGGGGCGGCAGGCGGCGACGGCGCGTGAGCTGGAGACGGAGCATCGGCGCGACGGCCTGGGCCTGCTCGGTCTGGTGACCGCGCTGCTGCTCGTGGTGGCGCTGTGGTTCGACGCGGGCGGGCCCGTCGGCGCGTGGATCGCGGACAAGGTGCGGTTCTTCTTCGGTTCCGTCGCCAATGGACTGCCGTTGCTGCTGGGCTTCACCTCGATCCGGATGATGCGGCACGCGTCGGAGGAGGATCGGCAGGGCAGCGGGCTCGTGGGCTGGGGCAGCCTGCTGCTGGCGCTGACCGGCCTGTTCGACATCAGCCAGTCGCCGGCCGACCAGATCGGGCGAGACTCCGCCGGCGGCATCATCGGCGCGGTCACCGGCGGCCTGCTCCGGGACGCGGTCAGCGGCTGGGTCGCGGTGCCCGGACTGCTGGTGCTCCTGGTCTTCGGCCTCCTGGTGGTCACCGCGACGCCGCTCAACAAGGTGCCGGAACGACTCGCCGCGCTGAGCGACCGGCTGTTCGGCGGCCGGGGATCCACCGAGGACGAGGACGAGTTCGGGCCCGACCTCGACGAGCGCCCGACGCTGCCGTCGCGCCGCCGCAAGCCGCTGCCGGACCCGTTCGGGCCGGGCGACATCGACGGCGAGGTCATCGAGGACCTGCAGGAGACCATCGTCCTTCCGCGTACGCGGAAGAAGGAGCGCAAGCAGCTGGAGCCCCCGGCGCACACCGCGCCGCCGCCGAAGGCGGTCAAGCTGGAGCAGCTCGCGATGCCCGGACTGGGCGGCGACTACGTGCTGCCGCCGATGACCTTGCTGGGCCACGGAGCCGCACCGCGCGCCCGGTCGAAGGCCAACGACGACGTCATCGAGGCCCTGCGGCACGTCTTCGAGCAGTTCGACGTGGACGCCGCGGTCACCGGATTCAACCGGGGTCCGACGGTCACCCGCTACGAGGTCGAACTCGGCCGGGGGGTCAAGGTCGAACGGGTCACCCAGCTGTCCCGCAACATCGCGTACGCCGTCAAGTCGCAGGACGTGCGGATCATCAGCCCGATCCCGGGCAAGAGCGCCATCGGCATCGAGGTCCCCAACAGCGACCGGGAGGACGTGGCACTCGGCGACGTGCTGCGGTCCCGGGTCGCCGAGCAGGAGACCCACCCGATGGTCGTCGGCCTCGGCAAGGACATCGAAGGCGGCTACGTCGTGGCCAACCTGGCCAAGATGCCGCACATCCTCATCGCGGGCGCGACCGGCGCCGGCAAGTCCAGCTGCCTCAACTCGTTGCTGGTCTCGATCCTCGCCCGGTCCACTCCGGACCAGGTGCGGCTGCTGCTGGTCGACCCGAAGCGGGTGGAGCTGACGGCGTACGAGGGGATTCCGCACCTCGTGACGCCGATCGTGACCAACCCGAAGAAGGCCGCCGACGCCCTCGACTGGGTCGTCCGCGAGATGGACATGCGCTACGACGACCTCGCCGCGGCCGGCGTACGCCACATCGACGAGTACAACCGCAAGGTGCGGGCCGGCCAGGTCAAGCCGCCGCCGGGGTCGGAACGGGTCATCGAGCCCTACCCGTACCTGCTGGTGATCGTGGACGAGCTGGCCGACCTGATGATGGTGGCCCCGCGCGACGTCGAAGACTCCGTCGTACGCATCACGCAGCTGGCCCGCGCGGCCGGCATCCACCTGGTGCTGGCGACCCAGCGCCCGAGCGTCGACGTGGTCACCGGCCTGATCAAGGCCAACGTCCCGTCCCGGCTCGCCTTCGCCACCAGCTCGCTCGCCGACTCCCGGGTCATCCTGGACCAGCCCGGCGCGGAGAAGCTGATCGGCCGGGGCGACGGGCTCTTCCTGCCGATGGGCGCCTCGAAGCCGATCCGGATCCAGGGCGCGTGGGTCGACGAGAAGGAGATCGTCGAGGTCGTCGAGTTCTGCAAGCGGCAGCGTGAACCGCAGTTCCGCTCGGACGTCACCACGCCGCCGCCGGTCGACAACAAGAAGAAGGCGGAGGAGGAGATCGGCGAAGACCTGCAGCTGCTGTTGCAGGCGATCGAACTGGTCGTCGCCTCCCAGCTCGGCTCGACCAGCATGCTCCAGCGCAAACTGCGCGTCGGATTCGCCAAGGCCGGCCGGCTGATGGACCTCATGGAGACCCGCGGCATCGTCGGGCCGTCCGAGGGCTCCAAGGCGCGCGAGGTGCTCATCAAGCCCGACGAACTTCCCGAGGTCCTGGAGTCCCTCGGCGCCGACGCCTAGGTGGCGGCGCAAACCTGATCGCTCCCGTGTCACCGACCGGTTACCGTGACGCCGTGACAGCACCTGAGGTACCGGCCGGCCGTGAATCGGTCGTCCGCGTCTCCACCCTGGAACTCTTCTTCGACCTCGTCTTCGTCTTCACCATCACCCAGCTCACCGCTGTGCTGGCACACGATCTCACCGTCGGCACCACCCTCCAGGTGCTCCTGCTGCTGTTGATCATTTGGTGGATGTACGACGGGTTCGCCTGGATGACGAACACCGCTGCCCCCACCGACCCGGTACGCCGGGCGCTCCTCCTGCTCGGGATGGCGGGTTTCCTGCTGATCGCGCTGGCGCTGCCGGACGCGTTCGGCGCGGCCGGCTGGGCGTTCGGCGTGGGTTACTTCCTCGTCAACGCGATCCACAGCGGACTACTGCTGCGAGTCGCCCCGGCGGCGATGCGCCTGCTCGCCCCGCTGAACCTGGTCAGCGCCTCGCTCGTGCTGGTGGGCGGATTCGTGCCCGACCCGTGGCGGGCCGTGCTCTGGATCGCGGCCGCGCTGGTGATGACCGTCTCTCCGTACCTGCATCCGCTGACGGAGTGGAACATCAGTTCGGCGCATTTCGTCGAGCGGCACGGGCTCATCGTGATCATCGCGCTGGGCGAGTCGATCGTCGCCATCGGCGTCGGCGCGAGCGGCCTGGAGCTGACGCCGACCCTGATCTTCGTCGCGTTCCTCGGACTGGTGCTGTCGTTCCTGCTGTGGTGGGTCTACTTCGGCGGGGACGACTCCGCGGCGGAGGAGGCGCTGGACCGTACGCCGGTCGCCCAGCGCGGCCGGGCCGCGCTGCACGCCTTCGGCTGGGCGCACGTGCCGCTGCTGCTGGGCGTCATCGGGCTGGCCGCCGGGGTGAAGAAGGCGATCGGGCACGCCACCGACCACATCTCGGTGGCGCAGGCGCTCGTGTTGAGCGGGGGCGTGGCCGTCTTCCTGCTGGGTGACGCCCTGTTCCGGCGCATCCTGCGGATCGGTACGCCCTGGTTCCGGTTCTTCGCCGGACTCGGCGCGCTCCTGACCGTGCCGCTGGGGCTGTGGCTGAACGCCGTCGCCCAGCTGGCCGCGCTCGTCGTGGTGGTCGCGGCGCTGCTCCTGGCGGAGCGACGGGCCGCCCAGTCCCGATAGCCGGCAGATCACGGTTACGCATGCCAACGTGCCCAAGATCGCCTGCGTAACCGTGATCTGCAACTATGCGGACACGAGAACGGGTGTGTCGCAGGTCCCCGGTAGTCTTGTCGGGTGCCGCCTTCCACCACTTCCCAGCCCCGTGTGGCCCTGCTCACGTTGGGCTGCGCCCGTAACGAGGTCGACTCCGAGGAGCTCGCCGCCCGGCTGGCCGGCGACGGCTGGCAGGTGACGACCGACGGTGAGGGCGCCGACGTGGTGCTCGTCAACACCTGCGGCTTCGTGGAGAAGGCCAAGCGGGACTCGATCGACACCCTGATGGCCGCCGCGCAGACCGGGGCCAAGGTCGTCGCGGCCGGCTGCATGGCCGAGCGCTACGGCAAGGAGTTGGCCGAGATCCTGCCCGAGGCCGACGCCGTGCTCGGCTTCGACGACTACCCGAGCATCGCCGCCGTCCTGGACAAGGTCCGGCACGGCGAGCAACTGACCGCGCATACCCCGCGCGACCGGCGCGAGCTGCTGCCGGTGACGCCGGTGAAGCGTCGGTCGGCCGACGTGATCATCCCCGGCCACGCGGCGACCACCGTCGACGCGGCGACTCCGGCCCACCTGCGGCCGGTGTTGCGTCACCGGCTCGACAGCGCGCCGGTCGCCTCCCTCAAACTCGCCAGCGGCTGCGACCGCCGGTGCTCCTTCTGCGCCATCCCGGCCTTCCGCGGCGCGTTCGTCTCGCGTACGCCGGACGAGCTGCTCGCCGAGGCGGAATGGCTGGCCGGGACGGGCGTCCGCGAACTGGTTCTGGTCAGCGAGAACTCGACGTCCTACGGCAAGGATCTCGGCGATCCCCGGGCGCTGGAGAAGCTGCTGCCGCAGCTGGCCGCGATCGACGGGATCGTCCGCGTCCGGGCCAGCTACCTGCAACCCGCCGAGACTCGGCCGGGCCTGGTGGAGACGATCGCGACGACGCCGGGCGTGGCGGCGTACTTCGATCTGTCGTTCCAGCACTCCTCGGAGCCGGTGCTGCGGCGGATGCGCCGGTTCGGCTCGACCGACCGGTTCCTGGAGCTGCTCGCGTCGGCTCGCGCACTGGCCCCGCACGCGGGCGCCCGCTCCAACTTCATCGTGGGCTTCCCGGGGGAGACCCCGGCTGACGTGCGCGAACTGGAGCGCTTCCTGACCGAGGCGCGGCTGGACGCGATCGGCGTCTTCGACTACTCCGACGAGGACGGCACCGAGGCGGCCGGATTCGACCGCAAGGTCACGCCGCGGACCGTCCAGCGGCGTTACGACAAGATCCTCTCGCTGGCCGAGGAACTGTGCGCCCAGCGGGCCGAGGAGCGCGTCGGCACCCTCGTCGAGGTCCTGATCGACTCGATCGACGACGACGAGATCGAGGGCCGCGCCGAGCATCAGGCGCCCGAGGTCGACGGTTCGACCACTCTGGTCAGCGGCGACGACGGCGTCGACCTGGCCGCGCTTCAGCCCGGCGACCTGGTCCAGGCCCGCGTGGTCTCCGCTGACGGCGTCGACCTGGTCGCCACGCCGGTGGCGATGATCGACGCGCGCCGGACGCCGAGCTCTCGGGGCCACTAACGTGTCGGCTGTGCAGGAGCGAGTGCGGAAGGTTCCGGTCCTCAACGCGGCCAACGTGCTGACCGCGCTGCGCATCGTGCTGGTCCCGGTCTTCGTCGCCCTGACGATCGTGTCGGAGATGACCGACTCCAGCTGGCGGATCGCGGCGGCGCTCACCTTCGGCGTCGCGTCGCTCACCGACTTCGTCGACGGCTGGATCGCCCGCCGGTTCGGCCTGATCACCTCGTTCGGCAAGGTCGCCGATCCGATCGCGGACAAGGCCCTGACCGGATCCGCGCTGGTCCTGCTCTCGGCCTACGGCGTGCTCCCGTGGTGGGTCACGTTGCTCATCCTGGTACGCGAATGGGGCGTGACCGCGCTCCGGTTCTGGGTCATCCGCTACGGCGTCATCGCCGCAAGCCGGGGCGGCAAGCTGAAGACGGTTCTGCAGATCGCCGCGATCACCTGGTACCTGTGGCCGTTCGCCTCCCCGTTGAGCGCGGTGGGACCGTGGTTGATGGCAGCGGCCTTGATCGTTACCGTCGTCACGGGGGTCGATTACGCCGTGACCGCGTTGCGGATGCGGGCGGCGAAACGGGTCTGACCCCGTGAGGGGAGATCCGATGATCGAGGCCTATCTGGACCGGCTGGGCGTACGCCCGACCGAGCCGAGCGTCGCCGACCTGTTCGCCCTACATCGCGCCCATGTGGAGCGGGTTCCGTACGAGAACATCGAGATCTATCGTGGGCGGCCGCCGGGGATCGATCCGGCCGAGTCGCTCGGCTGGATCACCCGTGGCCGGGGCGGCTACTGCTACCAGCTCAACGGCGCCTTCGCGACGCTGCTCACCCAGCTCGGGTACGCCGTGACCTGGCATGTCGGCGGAGTGCACACCGCCTCCGAGCCGGTCGGGGCGACGGGCAACCATCTGGCGCTGACGGTGTCCGGGCTCCCCTCGCCGGAGTGCCCTGACGGCGTGTGGTTCGTCGACGCCGGGCTCGGCGACGCCCTCTACGAACCGTTGCCGGTGCGTCCCGGGATCTACCGCCAGGGCCCGTTCGAGTACGCCCTGGAACCGTCGAAGGTCGTCGAAGACGGCTGGCACTTCGCCCATGCCGCGGACGCTTCGTTCACCGGGATGGACTTCGGCCCCGTCGCCGACGGCGTGCAGACGTTCGCCGCCAATCACGCGTACCTGTCGACGTCGCCGGAATCGGGCTTCACCCGGGTCCTGACGATCCAGCGACGTGACGCGGACGGGGCGGACATTCTGCGGGGGTGTCAGGTGATCCGGCACGCGGCCGGGGGCAAGACCGTACGCGAGGTGTCCGGGCAGGCCGAGTGGCTCGCGGAAGTTGCCCGGTTTGGCCTTCGTTTGGACGGAATCAACCCGAATACGCTGTGGGCGAAAGTTCTCGCTGATCACGAGGCCTGGTTGGCGAGTCAGAAGTCGGAGGTTCCATGAGTGCCCAACCGGGGAATGTGCGCGACGTGGTCGACGTTTTGATCAAGCGTGGCCAGACGATCGCGGTGGCCGAGTCGCTGACAGGCGGCCTGCTCGCCGCGACCCTGGTCGAGGTTCCTGGAGTCTCTCGCACGTTCCGTGGCGGTCTGGTCGTGTATGCGACGGACCTCAAGGCCAAGCTGGCCGGCGTCGACGCCGACCTGCTGGCCGCGAACGGGCCGGTGGACCCCGAGGTGGCCGCCCAACTTGCCCACGGAGCCGCCGCGACCTGCGGCGCTGACTGGGGAGTGGGCACCACAGGGGTGGCCGGTCCCGATCCGCAGGACGGTGTGAGCGTCGGAACAGTCTTCGTCGGCGTGGCCGGCCCGCAGGGCTACCGCGAGGTTCGAGGACTGCGGTTCGACGGCGATCGTGCCACGATCCGGGCACAGGCTGTCTCAGCGGCGCTCGCGCTGCTGGCTGAGGGTCTCGACAAGGGGTAGGGTCGTTATCAGCCGTCGGTGACAACCGGCGGCAAGCACTATCTGCCGGATAGATCCGCTAGGGGGTGTGTCATGGTGCTGTTGCGACGCGTCATCGGCGATGCACTGCGCGGGCGCCGCCAGCGCCAGCACAGGACCCTACGAGAGGTCTCCACCGCCGCCAACGTCAGCCTCGGCTATCTCTCGGAGATCGAGCGGGGCCAGAAGGAAGCGTCGTCGGAGTTGCTCTCGTCGATCTGCGATGCCCTGGGCGCACAGCTGTCCGAGGTACTTCGCGAGGTGAGCGACACGCTCGCCCTCGCCGAACAGCTCGAAGGCCTGGAGAGCGGCCGTGCTGTCGAGACCCCGGTGGCTGCGGCCGCCGCGGCGGGCTCGGCTCGCAAGGTCATTCCGGGTACGCGCAAGGTCACGACGCCGGATACCAAGATCACGGACGGCCAGGTTTCGGTGACCGTACGCCACGATTCGCCGCTGCGGACGACCCTTATGGCGACCCGCAACCGGCGCCCCGGGCGTACGCTCGAGCGCACCGCCAGCTGATCCCGTTTTCGCACGCCGAACGGCGCGCCCGCCCCCGTGGCCGGCGCGCCGTTCCGCTACCCGCCTCCTCCCCCCGGCTCGCCCCCGTGCTGACCGCGCGCCCGCCCCGCCCCGCCCCGCCGTTCCTTAGCCCCGTTGATCATGGAGTTAACTGCGGTCTCGTCGGTGTGTCGAGGGTGCAAACTCCATGATCAACGGGGCTAGCCGAAGGGGGAGCGTCAGTGGGGGAGCGCCAGTGGGGGAGCGGGGGGTCAGTCGGTCGTGATGCGGAGGACGTCGCCGGCCGTGACTCCTAGGACCACTGCCGCCCGGCCGCCGTTGACCGCGACCGCGAGTCGTTCGGCGGAGTCGGGGAACACGACCATCCCGCCTTGGGGCGCGTCGGCGAAGGTCGCGCCGTTGATCGCCCGGCAGCCGCCGACCACGATCTGGCCGGGTAGTCCGGCCAGCAGCGACCCGTCGGCGGCGAGCTGTACGTTGCCGAATCGGTCGATCGTGAGTACTTCGGATTCCAGCCAGCCGTCGCCGATCGCGACCACCGGGTCGGGGAGGACGGTGAGGCTCGCCGGGTCGATTTCGGGTCCGGCGTCCATCAGGGAGGCGCCGGCGGCGATCCGCCCGGCGACCGGGGAGAAGACGTCTCGGCCGTGGAACGTACGCGAGACTCGTCCGGCGAACCACTTCTCGTTCGTCAGGTGTACGCCGCCGACGATCCCGCCGAGTTCGCGCGCGGCCCAGATCAGCAGTCCGTTGTCCGGTCCGACGAGGATCCCGCCAGGCGTGATGAGGGCGACCGGCCGGCGTTCGGTGCCGACGCCGGGATCGACGACGGCGACGTGGACGGCGCGGGGCAGGTGCGTGACCGTCTGGGCGAGGACGGCGGCGCCCCGGGCCACGTCACCCGGCGGTACGAGGTGGGAGATGTCGATGACGCGGGCGGCCGGGGAGGTCCGGGCAAGGACACCGTGGCAGGCGGCGACGAAACCGTCGGAAAGGCCGTAGTCGGTCGTCAGCGAGATCCAGTCATAACCGGGCATGTCTCGAAGTTACCGTGCGACCGCGTTCCGTCACTCGCCCTGCTCTCGGCGTACCCCTATCCTGCTGAAGAGGACGATCACCGGAAGCGTGCAGATCAGCGGGCCCACGACGGCGAGTGGCCTGGTCAGCCACCATTGGAGATCGATGGTGAGGTCGTCGGTCCGGTCCGTGAACTCGTAACCGAACAGCAACCAAGCGAGGAAAAGGAATATCGCGAGCCCGGTGGTGTGGACCAGATAGAGCGGCAGTGAGAAGCGGTTGATGAGGTCGTTCGCCTTGCCCCATCGTGGCCGGAGCAGCACGCGCTGCATGGTGGGCCGGAGCAGCTCCACCACGCCGATCTGGAACAGCAGCAGGGCGACGATGACGAAGGTCGGCGGGGCCATGTTGGAGAAGCGTTCGCCCGGCACGCCGACCATCGAGCCCGGATAGAGGCCGGAGCCGACGAGCCCGACCAGCCCGAACAGGCCGGCCCAGAGCAGCGTCCAGTCGGCGCGCCGCGGCGCGTCGACCACCTTCTGGTAGAAGAATCCCGCCTGATGGGCGAGGCCCCAGACGAGCACCATGTTGGCCCAGCCCGCCGCCTCGATGTGATAGTTGAATCGGACGACGTCGATCATCATCGCCGCGCCGCCCAGCCAGACCAGCACCAGGCTCCCGTAGCGCCGGTGCAGCCAGAGCGACACCGGCAGCAACACGATCAGCATCAGGTAGATCGCGAGAAACCACAGTGGACTGATGATGAGCCGGACCGCGCGGCCGATCCCCTCCAGCTTGAAATACCCGCCGATGGCCGAGCCCACCGCGATCCAGGCCAGCATCACCACCACGGCCGGCACGGCCAGCTTGCGGATGCGCCGGACAACGAAAGCTCCAATTTGTACGCCATTGAGCCGAGCCCGTTCCCAGGAACGGAGATGGACGTACCCGCCGACGTAGAAGAACAACGGCATGACCTGGAACAGCCAGGTGGCCAGCCAGAAACCGTGGGTGAACCCGAGCGGGCTGGTCGCGTGCGGGCCCGCCTGAGGACCGTTCGACTCCCAGGTCAGGATGGTGAAGGCCCAATGCCACAGCACCACGACGATCAGGCTGGCCGCCCGCAGGAAGTCCACGTAGTTGTCGCGCGGCCCGGCCTTCGGGGTCGTCTCGGTGACTGCCGCGGGGGCGCTCATGCCCGAGGACTATGCCAGAGGAGGCGGCCTCGCACGGTCAGCTGCCTGACGGTCCGGCTGCTCGCCCGTCCGGGTCGCGGGGTTCGGCTCCCGTCGGCGGAGGAGAAGTTGATCTAGGCGAGAAAATGGGCTCTCCACCGACATGTGTGGGTAGCTGATGTGTCGTAACGCAGCGCACGCCGTTGCTGCTCCTACGTTCTGAGGTGTCTAGATCTCGAGCGGA
>NZ_JBFBAZ010000099.1:0-29871 GCF_040682475.1 Hamadaea sp. NPDC051192 | reverse complement strand
GGGCTCCACGTAGGCGGCGGCCAGCGGCAGCGGCAGGACCGCCATCCAGCTGGACACGAAGATCACCCGGCCTCGGGTCGCCTCCAGCGCCGGGATGGCGGCGGCCGTGGTGTTCCAGGCCGCGATCAGGTTCACTTCGAGCTGCTGCCGCGCCGCCGCGCTGGGGGCGTACTCGGCCGGCGCCGGGCCGCCGACCCCGGCGTTGTTGATCAACAGATCCAGGCCGCCGAGATCCGCGACGGCTCGGTCGACGGCCGCGGCTGCGGCATCGCCGTCCGTCAGATCACATCCATGAATTTGTACGCCGTCAGCCGTGCCCGAGGCCAGATCGAGGCCGACGACCCGAGCGCCGGCGGCGGTGAACCGCGCGCAGAGCAGTCGGCCGAAGGTGCCGGCCGCGCCGGTGATGAGCACACGGCGTCCGGAGAGCGAGGTCATGCGGATTCCTTCCAGGTGACACCGCGTCCGGCGGCGGCGCGGCGGGTGCCTTCGGCCAGTTCCCTGGCCGCCAACGCCAGGTACGCGTCGAAGTCGATGCGCATGGCCGGACGCCGCTCGCCCCAGCGGTCCCGGGCGGCAGCTAGCTGCGCAGCGCAATCGGCGCGCTGCTCGTCCGCGGCCGGCAGCGCGTACCGGCCGGCGAGGTGGGCGGCGACCAGGCGGGCCTGCGCCTCCACGATGGGCAGCGCCGCCCCGGTCGACTGCATCAGGCCGACGAACATCAGGCCCGGTGCGTCGAGGTGGAACACACGACGGTAGAGGGGCAGCCGGTCGGCACCGTCGCCGAGCAGCGCGGGGTCGAGGAACGGCAGGTCGACGCGGTATCCGGTGCACCAGACGATCAGGTCGGCCTCGTCCTGCCGCCCGTCGGCGAAGGTCACCGTCGTGCCGTCGACGCGCTCGATGCCGGGGCGTACGCCGATCTCCCCGTGCGTGATCCGGGACAGCAGTCCGTCGGACAACGTCGGGTGATCCTGGAGGAAGCCGTGAGTCGGATCGGGCAGCCCGTACTTGCTCGGCTTGCCGACGGTCAGCTTCAGCATCGTCTCGCTGATGCGTTGCCGCGTACGCCACGGCAGCCGTTTGGCCAGCGCGCCGTTGAGCGTGTCGGACGGCCGTCCGAGCAGGTGCTTCGGCACGATCCAGACGCCCCGCCGGAGCGACAGCAGGGTCGACGTGGCGACGTGGGAGGCGTCGACCACGATGTCCATCGCCGAGTTCCCGCCGCCGACGACCAGCACCCGCCTTCCGGCCAGCTGAGCGGGGTCGCGGTAGTCGTGGCTGTGCAGGTGCTCCAGCGTCGGCGTACCCGGATAGCCGGGCACATGTGGGGTGCTGTTGTGGCCGTTGGCGACGACGACGGCCGCGTACCGCTGGGTCGTCGTGCCGAGTGGCCCACGGACCGTGACGTCCCAGCCGGTCCCCGCGCGGACCACGCGCTCGACCGTGTGCCGCAGGCTGACGCGGTCGGCGAGCCCGAAGGTCTCGGCATAGTCGCCGAGGTAGCCCGCGATGCGGGAGTGGTCGGGGTAGTCCGGCCAGTCGGCGGGCATCGGATAGTCGGCGAACTCCGTACGCGTGCGGCTGGTGTTGAGATGCAGCGTCCGGTACGCCGACGAGTGCGGCCCGCCGAGCACCCAGAGTCCGCCGACCCGGTCACCGGGGTCGAAACACCGCGCCGGTACGCCTTGATCGGTGAGCGCCTTGAGCGTCGCCAACCCGGACGGGCCGGCCCCGATCACCGCGACCTGCATGGTCGACCTCCTTTATCCAACGGTGGTTGGATAATGCCCGGGCCGGTGGCCGAGCGTCAACCCACCCGGTACATCCGATCCAGCCAGCGGTGCACGAACGCCCGGAACTCGATGCGCTCGTCGCCGCGGGCGGACGGGCTCACCACGTGTGCGTGCACCGACCAGACGAGGCTGCGGACGGCGATGCGGGGCGACGGCTCGGCGAGCAGCCCGAGGTCGGTGGCCGCGATCAGCACCTCCTCGACGGCCTGATACAGCGGCAACGAGTACGCGTCGTCCAGCTCCGCGTGCAGCTCCGGTTCCGACCAGCGGCGCAGCCAGAGGGCGGTGGTCTCAGGCACCCGCTCCAGGAAGTCGACGAACACGTCGAGCAGCGCGTGCAGGCGGGCGAACGCCTCCTCCGGGCCGGACCGCAGCCCTTCGTGCGCGGACGCGACCGCACCGGCCAGCGCCTCGGACTCGGCCGCGAAGACGCGGGCGAAACAGGCCTGGTAGAGATCCGCTTTCGTGCCGGCGTGGTGGTGCACGGTCGCCACGTCGACGCCGGCCGCCGCGGCCACCTCCCGCAGACTCACCGAGTCGTACGCGCGCCGGGCGAACAGGCCGGTCGCGGCCGCCATGATCGCCGCGTGGGTGTCCCGTTGCTCGGCCCGTCGCGGGCGGCCCGGCCCGCGTCTGCGCTCCATGGTCATGCCCGCCATTGTGCCCTACAATCCGTCAATCGTTGGATAATGGAGCCCACTATGCCGGAGTCCCTCATGACCCAGCCCGCCCTGCACCAGTTGTCCCGCCCGAGCCTGGCCGGCTTCGCCACCGGCTCCCTCGGCATGGGCATCTGGGTCACCGTGCCCGGCCTGCTCCTGCTCTTCTTCCTGACCGACGTGCTGGCGGTCAGCCCGACGGTGGCGGGTCTCGCGCTGCTGCTGCCGAAGATCCTCGACGTGCTCCTGCACCCCTGGGTGGGCCGGCTGTCCGACGCCGACCGGCGTCGCCACGGGCATCGCCGCCGGCTCATGCTGTTCGGATGCGCGCTGCCGGTCGCGTTCGCGGTGCTCTTCGCGGTCCCCGGCGGCCTCACGGGCTGGTCGGCCGCGCTCTGGGTGACGGCCGCGTTCGTCCTCGGCAACTTCGCGTTCGCGCTCTACCAGGTGCCCTACCTGTCGACCCCGGCCGACCTCACGATCGGCTACGACGAGCGGACCCGCCTGATGGGCTTCCGCATGGTCGTGCTCACCCTCGGCATCCTGCTCAGCGGCGTACTCGCGCCGATCATCCAGAACACCTTCGGGTACGCCGCCATGGGCGCAGCGCTCGGCGTCGGCATGCTGGCGACGATGTTCATCGGCGTACGCGGAGTGCGGCGGCTGACCGAGCAGGCCCCGTCACCGGTGACCGGCGCCGGTCATGCACCCGGCCTCCGGGCGCTGCTGGACGCGTTGCGGGACAAGCAGTACCGCTGGCTGGTCGCGAGCTACCTGCTGATGTCGACGACCAGCCACCTCGTGCTCGCGGCCGTCCCCTACTACGCCGCCTATGAGCTGGGCCGCCCGAAGCTGACGACCGTGCTGGTCGCGGCGTTCGTCGCGCCCGCCCTGATCGCCACCCCGTTCTGGGTCCGCCTGGTACGCCGCATCGGCAAGCAGTCCGGGCTCCTCATCGCGCAGGGGACCTTCGTCGGCGGCTGCGTCGTGCTGGCGTTCGGGCGTACCGCGGGGCTCGCTGTGCTGATCGCCGCCGTGGCTGTCCTCGGCATCGCCTTCGCCGCGATGCAACTGCTGCCGTTCTCGATGGTCCCCGACGTCGTACGCGCGGCCGACCCGGACAAGGCCGGCTCGTACCTCGGCGTCTGGACCGCCGCGGAGGCGACCGGCGGGGCGCTGGGTCCCTACGTCTACTCGGCCTGCCTCGCGATCGGCGGCTTCGTCGGCTCCACGGCGGATGAGGAAGTCGTGCAGTCCGCGTTCGCCCACGACATGATCCGGCTGGGCTTCGGGCTCGTGCCCGCCGTCCTCATGGTCGGCAGCATCCTCCTCCAGCGGCGCTACGTCCTGGACCGCCAGCTCCGCAGCGCCGCTGCCGCCGCTGCCGCTGCCGCTGCCGCCGAGAAGCCTCAGCTCGGCTAGCGGCTCAAGTTCGCGTACGCCGTCCCCGGGGTATGGGACTAACCATGACAAGTGGAGCGCTCGATAACAGCTATCAGCTCTCGGACGCCGACTCGGAGGAACTGGTCGCCCGCCGGGCCGCCCGGGAGGAGATGTCCCGATACGTCGACCTCGACACCCTGCCGATGACCGCCCGGATGATCCGCGCGGGGGCCGAGGCCAACGGCGCACCCGACGAGTCGCTGCGTCGCCTGGGCGAACTCGATCCCGAGCTGGAGATCCTGAACGCGGACGCGCTCTGGGAGGCGCTCGGCTACAACGCCGAACCGAGCGCCTAGGTCGCGTTGATCATGGAGTTCGCACCCTCGACACGCCGTCGAGACCACAGTTAACTCCATGATCAACGGGGAGGAGCGTGGGCGGGGAGGAGCGTGGGGACGGCGGGGAGGTCGGAGCGGGCGGTGACGCCTAGCTTCGGGTACGCCTTGTACAGGTGATAGGCCACCGTCTTCGGGCTCAGGAAGAGCTGGGCCGCGATGTCCTTGTTGGACAGACCTTGCGCCGCGAGCCGGGCGATCTGGAGTTCCTGCGGGGTCAATGAGGCGACCGCCGAGGCTACGGGCTCCGACGTCGGCAGTCCGGTCGCGGCGAGTTCGGTACGCGTACGGGCGGCCCAGGGGTGGGCGCCGAGGCGGTCGAAGACTTCGAGCGCCCGGTGCAGGACGGTACGCGCTTCGGCTTTGCGGCGCGCCCGGCGGAGCCACTCGCCGTAGAGCAGCTCGGTGCGGGCCTGCTCGAACGGGCGGGCCGGGAGGGCCAGCGACCGCTGGAACAGCTCCTCGTCGCCGCCGAGCAAGGCCTGACAGCGCAGCAAGAGGGCCATGGCCCACGGTTGCTGCACCCGCTCGGCGAACTCCGTGAACCGGTCCAGCGAAACGGCCGGGGAACCAGCGCGGACCGCCGCCTCCACCAGATCCGGGATACACCGGTACGCCGCCACCTGGTGGGCGTACGGGTTGTCCTGAAGGGACAGCAGCCGGGGTACGGCCGCCTCGGGCCGGCCCTCGCCCAGGTCGAGCAGCGCCAACGCCCACTGCGCCCAGGTGTGCCCGGCCGGTTCGCAGCCCGGCGCGGCGGCCGCCGACGCTTCCGCCGCCAGGGAACGGCAGTCCTCGGACGCACCCGCGACGGCGGCGAGGACGGCCCGCAGGGCGGAGAGCTGACTGATCCAGAGGGGCTGACCGCCGTCGCGCGCGACGTCGAGTCCTTCGGCCGCGCTGATGTCGGCGTCACGGTGGCGGCCGTGGAAGAACTCGGCTTCGGCCTGGAAGAACAGCAGGGTCGGCAGCAGTCCGACGAGGCCCTCGGCCCGGCAGCGCCCGATCAGCGCCGAAGTCAGCTCGTACGCCTCGGCGTCCTGGCCGGAGACGAAGCCGAGTCCGCAGATCTGCACGAGGTCCCGGGGCGCCGCGTCGGGCATGCCGCCGACGAAGGCGGGCCGCCCGCGTACCGAGGCGACCTGGAATCGCGCGAGCGGATCGTCGAGCTTCGCCAGCTGGTCGAGGCACTCCGAGAGCACGGGTTCGCCGAGATACCAGGCGGGGTGGACGGCCTGCAGGAGGATCGGGCCGGGGTCGTCGGAGAACCCCGCCGCCGCCGTGAGCAGGTCGTACGCCGTCTGATAGTTGCCCTGCCAGAACCAGGCGCGTCCTTCGACCCAACCGACCTGGGCGAGGAAGTCCGGCTCCGGCACCAGCGCGGCGGCCCGCTCGGCCAGGGTGACGGCGTTGGCCGGGGCGCCCGCCTGCATGCCGTTCTCGGCCGCCAGCAGCAGCCGTCGCGCCTGGTCGGCCGGGGCCTGGCTCAACTGCGCCGCCCGCTCGTACGCCGCAGCGGCGGCACCGTAACCGTTGCGGTCCCGCGCCTGCCGGGCGGTGTCTTCGAGCGCCGCCGCGACCTCGTCGTCCGGGCTGGTCGCGGCAGCGGCGAGATGCCAGGCCCGCCGGTCAGCTGAGTCCGATGTGGTCAGAACCGCGGCGAGCGCACGATGGGCGGCCAGCCGATCGGAGTACGCCGCCCCGTGATACACCGCTGTGCGTACCAGTGGGTGCTTGAACTGGAGCCGGGTGCCCACGACCTCGACGAGACCCGCGGCCTCGGCCGGGCGGAGGTCGTCGGCCGTGCCGTGACTCGCCGGCAGGACCACCGCGAGATCGCCGGTGTCCTCGGCCGCCGCGACCAGCAGCACCGCGCGGGTGGTCGCGGGGAGTCCCGCGACCTGGCCGGAGAAGGCGGCCTGGAGGCGTTCGGGCAACGGGCGACCCGCCGCCTGATCCCCCACCTTCGGCAGCTCCAGGAGCGCCAGCGGATTGCCCTCGGCCTCGGCGAGCACGCTGTACCGGACGACGGGGTCCAGCTCGGGGTCGAGCAGTCGCGCGGCGTCGACCGGACCGAGACCGGAAAGCCGCAGCTCGGGCAGGCCCGGCGCGGCGAACCCACCGTCCCGGGTGGCGAACAGCAAGGCCACGCCCTCGCCGCTCAACCGGCGGGCCGCGAAGAGCAGCGCGTCGGCCGAGACCGCGTCCAGCCAGTGGGCATCGTCGATGAGACAGAGGAGCGGCCCGTCGTCGGCCGCCTCCGCGAGCAGCGACAACACACCGAATCCCACCAGCAGACGGTCCGCGGTCTCCCCCTGTGCCAGGCCGAACGCAGCGGCGAGCGCGGCCCGTTGCGCACCAGGCAGCCGATCCAGCCGATCCAGTACCGGGCGCAACAGCTGGCTCAGCCCGGCGAACGGCAGCTCGGCCTCGAACTCGACGCCGCTGCCCCGCAGAACCCGCCCGACCGGTAGCTCCGCGGCCCACTCCAGCAGCGCGGTCTTGCCGATACCCGGCCCGCCGCGCAGGACGAGGGCGCCGCCCGCGCCGTCACGGGCCGCCGCGATCAATCGCTCCACCTGGTCTTGCTCGCGACTCCGGCCGTGCAACACGGGTTCGAATCTACACACTGGTACGCCCAGCGCCGGATTACCTAAGCGATACCGATTCCGGGGCGGCCCGATCTCCGTAGGTTTCTTCTCACCAGCAGATATGCGAAAGGAACCCCTCCCATGGAGATCATCCAGAAGTACCTCGCCACGTGGAACGCCACCGACGCCGTCGCTCGCAAGGAGCTGATCGCGGAGGTCTTCACCACCGACGTCCGCTACACCGACCCGCTGGCCGACGTCACCGGGCACGAGCAGCTCGACGGGCTGCTGGCCGCGGTGCAGGGCCAGTTCGCGGGGCTGGAGTTCCGGCTCGGCGGCGCGGTCGACGCCCACCACGACATCGCCCGGTTCACCTGGCACCTCGGGCCGCGGGACGGCGAGCCGATCGTCATCGGGTTCGACGTCGTCGAACTGGCCGACGGCCGGATCGCGAAGGTCTTCGGCTTTCTCGACAAGGTTCCGGGAGGTGCGGCGTGACCGCGACCCTGACGTCGCCGGATGTCACTTCGCGCGGGGGTAGCGCCCCGCGCGGGGTGATGCCCGTCCTCCTCACCGCGACCTTCATGACGGCGTTGGACTTCTTCATCGTCAACGTCGCCCTACCCGCCGTACAACTCGACCTCCGGGCCGGACCCGCTGCGCTGCAATGGGTGGTCGCCGGGTACGGGCTGGCGCTGGCGGCCGGGCTCATCACCGGCAGCCGACTGGGCGACCTCTACGGCCGCCGCCGGATCTTCGGCCTCGGCCTCGCCCTGTTCACCGCGGCCTCGGTGCTCTGCGGACTGGCCCCCAGCGCCGGGTTCCTCGTCGCCGCCCGAGTGTTGCAGGGGCTGGGAGCGGCGCTGATGATGCCGCAGACGCTGGCCATTCTGCGTACGGCGGTGCCGTTGTGGGCACAGCCGAAGGCGTTCGCCCGGTACGGCCTCACGCTGGGGCTGGGCGCGGTGTTCGGCCAGGTCATCGGCGGACTGCTGATCAAGGCCGACCTGTTCGGGCTGGACTGGCGGATGTGCTTCCTGATCAACCTGCCGATCGGCGTCGCCGCCCTGGTCAAGCTGCGTACGCTGCCCGAGTCGCGGGCCGTCGGCGGCCGGCTCGACCTCGTCGGCGTCCTGCTCGTCACGGCCGCCCTCGTCACCCTGGTCCTGCCGCTGATCCAGGGTCCGGAGCAGGACTGGCCGCTGTGGACCTGGCTCAGCCTGGCCGGTTCGGCCGTCCTTTTCGGGGCGTTCGGCGTACACCAGAGTCGCCAGGCGCACCCGCTGGTGAACCTGCGGCTGTTCCGCCAGCCGGCCTTCGGCAAAGGACTGCTCGCCGTGCAGCTGTTCTGGATGGGCCAGGCCTCGTTCTTTCTGATCCTGGCGCTCTACCTCCAGTTCGGCCGGGGACTGTCCGCATTGGAGTCCGGCACGGTGTTCATGGCGATCGGCGCGGGCTACCTGCTCACCTCGACCAACGCCCACCGGTTCGCGGCCCGCCTGGGCCGGCACGTGCTGACCGCCGGCGCACTGATCATGGTGGCCGGGCTGGCCTCGATGGCGGTCGCTGCCGGGCACGGGATCGGCTGGCTGCTGCCCGGCCTCACGATCGACGGCATCGGGATGGGCCTGGCGTTGGCCCCGCTGACCACGACCGTCCTGGCGAAGGTCGCACCGGAGCACGCCGGATCGGCGTCCGGCGTCCTGTCCACCGTCAACCAGACCGGCAACGCCGTCGGCGTGGCGCTGATCGGGATCGTGTTCTACCAGGCCGCCGACTACACCGGCGGATTCCAGGCCGGGCTGATCGCCCTGTGCGTCCTGGAGCTGGCCCTGGCCGGCCTGGTCCAACTCCTCCCCCGCCGCTGACCGGCTCTTGCCCCCTGCGCGCTCGCCCTTCGTCGCCCGCTCGTTTTCAGCGCTGGATCAGGGTTCTCGGTCGAATCTTGCCTCAAGATTCGACCCGGAACCCTGATCCAGCGCCGCACGCTACCGTGGACGGGTGATCGTTCAGTTCGACGCCGAGTTGTGGTTGTGGGACGCGCGGAAGCTGGACAGCTGGACGTTCGTGAGCCTGCCCGCCGACGCCTCCCAGGAGATCCTGGAACTCACCGAGGGTCCTCGGCGGGGTTTCGGCGCGGTACGCGTACGGGTGACCATCGGGTCGAGCACCTGGGCGACGTCGATCTTCCCGGACAGCAAGAGCGGCTGCTACGTGCTGCCGGTCAAGAAGGCGGTACGCCGAGCCGAGGAACTACACCCGGGCGAGGTCGCCGAGGTTTCCGTGGAAGTCCTGTAAGAACGAACCCCGCCGGGGCATTGCTGGCTGACGGCAACCCCTCCCCAAGGAGTTCGGGCCAGTGACACATCCCTCGGCGCGCGAACACTTCGCCGCGCTCTTCCACCGGCATCACCGGCAGGTCTACGCGTACGCCGTGAGCCGGGCCGGGCGTGGCGTCGCGGACGACATCGTCAACGACACCTTCCTCGTGGCCTGGCGGCGGTTGGACGCCGTACCCCTCGATCCCCTGCCCTGGCTGCTGGGCGTGGCCCGCAACGTGGTCTACGAAAAGCACCGGGACCAGGTACGCCAACTGAGCCTGATGTCGCAGGCGAAGGCAGCGGTCGAGGGGGACGTCGCCGACCTGGTCGCCGAGCGGTCGGCGACGTTGGCGGCGCTCGACGCCCTCACCCCCGCCGATCGGGAACTGCTGACCCTGGTGGCGTGGCATGGTCTGGCCGCCCGGGACGCCGCGAAGGTGCTGGGCGTCAGCACCGCCACCTTCTTCGTCCGGCTGCACCGCGCGCGTAGACGGTTCGAGAAGGCGCTCGCCGAACAGTCCGCCGTCGAATCCGCCTTTCCCCTTCCCGCAGAGGAGATCCGCAGATGAATCGCCACCGTCGCGCGGTGCAGCAGATCGCTGACGCGCGCCCAGCGGTGCTCGACGGCGCACCTGACCGCCCGGCTCCGCACTTCCCTGACGCGCCCGCGCATTTCCGGCGTACGCCGCGGCCGCGGCAGCGGCTCGTGCTCGCCGGACTGGTTCCGACGATCGCCGTCGCCGCGATCGTCATCGCCGTCGCCGTGTCCACGACGGGCCGGGGAGTCCCCCCGCAACCACCGCAGACGCAGACCGAGTCCCCGAACGCGCGGGGCATCCTGCTCGCCGCCGCCGCGCAGGCCGCCACCGGTACGCAGCCGACCGCCGAGTGGTGGGTGACCAAGCTCGAAATGCGGTTCCGCTACAACGCCGGCGGCTACACGGTGCTCGCGCGGACCGAGAACGAGACCTGGCATTCCACGCGTCCCGGGATCAACGACGTCTCGGTGATCACCAAGCTCGGCGCCGCCCCGGAGACGGACGCGGACAAGGCAGCCTGGGTGAAGGCCGGCTCGCCGACCACGTGGCAGACGTTCACCCCGGAGGGGCAACCCGGTCGCAAGATCGACGCTGGTCCTGGCCTCCGCAAGGTCGACGTCGTGCCGCCATTCGGGTTCGCTCTGCTGAGCAAGGACCTCACCTATGCCGAGGTTCAGGCGCTGCCGGCCGATCCGGCCCGGCTCAAGGCGTACCTGGTGGCGCTGGACCCGCAGAATGTGGACTCGGAGCTGCTGTTCTCGCTGGGTGGGCAGATTCTGACCGAACTACCGGCCACCCCGCAGGTACGCGCGGCCGTCTACCGGATACTGGCCGAGCTGCCCGGCCTGACGATCACCCAGGGTGAGCGGGATGCGAAGGGCCGGATCGGGGTCGGCGTGAAGCACTCGTTCCGCAATGCGGACGGCACGACCCACGACTCCATGATGATCATCGACCGGCAGTCGGGCGACCTGCTCGCCACCGTCGACGAGCAGGGCACCACGCTCCGGCTGGGCAATCGGTTCACCGACGAGACACCGCCGACGGCCTGATCGCCGCAAACGCATCGGCCGCCTCCCGTGCTGGGGAGGCGGCCGATGCGCGTTTCGTCAGTCGTTGTCAGCGATCAGAGGACCGAGTCGCGTTCGAGATCGGTGATGTCGACCTCGTTCTCCTCGAACAGCGTCTCCAGGGCGTCCGCCCCGTTCTCCAACGCGTACTCCGCCTCGGCTTCGCTCACCGGGATGGCGAGCAGCCAGGCGACGGTCTTCTCGCCGATCACCCGGGAGGCGAACTCCTGGTCCCAGTAGACCGACGGGTCGGCGAAGTAGAGGTGCGGCAGCTCGGTGTCGGGGATCTGCATCTTGACGATGTCCCGGAAGCAGGCCCCCGGCTCGGGCTCCCACCCGTCGTTCAGCACGAAGAACGCGGCGGTGGAGACGATCTCGGCGAACGGGTAGTCGGACTCGGCCACCCCGAGGAACTCGACGCCGAGCGGCGGGTCCAGGTCGCGGTCGAGCGACATGTCCGACAGCCCGATCGTCGCGTACGCCGTCAGGCCCTTTTCCGGGCGATCCGCCGAGTGCAGTACGCCGATCCGGCTGGTCTCGTCGGCGTTGAGGTATTCGATGACCCGGGGACTGCCACCGAAGATCCCCGCCGTCGTCTTGGCGATCGCTTTGTTGTCCGCGCTCACTGCCATGTCACGGCCCCAAGTAGTCGTCGGTGTGGTCTTCGCCGGCGTGGCTCTGGTTGGACGAGGGGAGCTCCGGCCGGTAGTGGGACGGGTCGTTGTGCTCGTCCAGGAACTTCTTCCGCGTGATCTTACGCTGCCGGGCACTGTCTCGATGCTTACGGAACTCGTAGCCCGGCTTGTGGCCCATGTCCCACGACTTCTTCTTGTCCATCACCTTACCGGTGAGCGGGTCGCGAACCTTGCCGTCGGGACCTTTCGCGGACTTCCAGACCTTGTCGCGGACCCCTTTGCGGAAGCCCTTCGGCCGCCGGTAGGTGTCCTTGGTCTTCTTCGCGGCCTTCTTGGCCGCCTTGGTGACGCCTGGCAGGACGTCGCCCTTCTTCACGACCTTGGCCAGGGGCTTCATCAGGCCCTCGGCCGCCTCACCGGCCAGCTTGCCGACGGCGCGCTTGCCCGCCCTAGCCACCGAGCACCTTCGATACGGCTTGGTCGAGCAACCAGTTGAGCAGTCGCTTGAGCGCCTCCCGCAACAGGGCGATGATCGCCGTCGACGCACCGAAGGTCACGAAGGCCGCCGCGATGGCGGAGGCGATCGCGATGAGGGTCAGCGTCGCCTGGACGATGACGTTGATCTTCAGCGCGAGGACGATGCCGGCGCAGACCATCATGCCGACCCCGACGATGTCGGCGCCGGTGCCGCCCTGGTTCAGCCGCTGCACCGGGCTGCCGTCGCCGGAGAACCGGGACTGGAAGGCGCTGATCATCTCGCCTTTGTTCTGGTTCCACACCTGCATCGCGGTGTTCTGCGCGTCGCTGACGTGGCCGTCGAGCAGACCGGACAGCTTCGACCAGGACTGGCCGAGATCCAGCAGCGCGGTCTCGTCGCCCTTCGGCCAGGTGAACCCGATGATCGACAGGATGGTCTGCACCTCGCCGGGAACTGTCATACCCATAACAGACCTCCTAGAGGGACAGGCTCGGGCCGCCGGACGCCAGCTTGGTCATCCGCTCCACTGCGGACATGTCGGCGTCGTCGTAGTTGTCGGCGGCGACCCCGAGCCGTTCGGCATAGTCGTCCAGTGTGTCCAGATTGGACGTGATCGCGTTGACCACCAAGGCCAGGGCCGCCTTGTAGATGGCGCCCATCGCACTGCCCAGGTCGTCGTCGCCCCAGCACTCGCCGAGCGACTCGATCTCGCCGATGAACTGCTGGATCATCTGGTCGGCCCGCTCGGTGACGTCGTTGAGCTGCGTCGAGGCCAGGCGGAGGCCGGTGGAGACGATCTCGATCGGGACGCTCATGACAGCCGCCGATCGATCTTCGCCATCTGGTCGGCGAGCGTGTCGGTGATCCGGGACATCGTCCGTACGCCCTCCTCCCGGATCTGCTTCATCGTCTCGGCCAGCGCGGCCGGGTCGACCGCGGCCGCGGCGGCGGCCGCCGGGTCGGACGACCGGGACGCCGCCCAGGCCTGGTTGAAGGCGGACATGATCTCGACGGCGAGCTCGCGTGGCGTCAGTGCCATGACGTGGTCGTCGAGGACGAGTTCGCTCATCCGGCCGTCGGCGGCGAGCTTGAGGCTCACCTTTCCGTCGAGGGCACTCCCCGACGCTTCGAGGCTGGGATCGCGGGATTGATCGCGGGCCTTCTCGGCCTCGCGTTGGGCCATTTCCATCAGACGGTCGAGGTCACCGACGATGCTCGACAAGTCGGACATGCCTACCTCCCCATGTGCCGGGCGACCCCGGAACCGCTGCTGGGCACCCCGAGGTTCGGTCCCGAAAGTAGTCAGCACATAGGCGGCACGCAATGCGTAATCCGTCGCCTGTGGACAACTTCAGCGACTAAGAATTCACGCCAATCGCCTGACGTGCAGTGATTGTCCGCGTACGCGTTGTCAAGCCACCAACCCGCCGGTTCAATCGACCGAATCGATCAAGATCAGCCGGTTTTCGTGTGACCGTCGCCGATCGGCGGGGATAATGGCACGATACCTACCGATTTATGAGGGATCGTGTGCGACGGTTGATCATCCCCGCGTACGCGGCGTGGCTTCTGCTGCTGGCGACGGCCTACTTCGTGATGCCGCCGACGACCGCTGCCGCCCTCGTCTGGCTCGCCATCGGGCTCAGCAGCGGGGCGGCGGTGGTCGTCGGCGTACGCCTGAACCGGCCGAGCCGGCCGCGTCCCTGGTACTTCCTGGCCGGTGCGGTGCTCGCCTACGCCGCCGCCGACGCCGTGTACTACCTGGCCGAGGGGATCACCCCGCTCACCGACGACTACGTCTTCGACGATCTGCTGTACGCCGTCATGTTCGTCCTGCTCATGACGGGCCTGCTCCAATTCGGGCGGCCCGCCACCCGCGGCGCGCTCCTCGACGCGTTGATCGTGATGTGCGGCGTGGGGTTGCTGACCTGGATCGTCCTGGTCCAGCCGAGCGCGCGCGGACCCACAGCGGACGATCTCACCCATCTCACCTCGATGATCTATCCGCTCGCCGACGTCGTCATCCTGGCGGGCGTCACCCGGCTGATCCGGGCGCTGAACGTCACGATCTCGATCGTGCTGCTCGTCGTGGGCGCGGCCGGCCTGCTCGTCTCGGACGCGGTCTACCGGGCGACAGGCGCGGGCTTCGCCCTGGGCGAGCCGGTCGGCCTCGGCTGGTTCCTCTTCTACGGCTGCTTCGGCCTGGCCGCGCTCGTCCCGTCCATGCGTACGCTCACCGAGCCGCCGAGACTGCGCCAGCGGGACACCACGCCGCTGAGCATCGCGCTGCTCGCGGTGTCCGGCCTGATCCCACCGGCGGTGCTCTTCTTCGAGGCGGTGACGAACCCGCCCGCGCGGCACGGCGTCATCATCGCGATCGCCTGCGCCGGCGTGGGCATCCTCGTGCTGACCAGGCTCGCCGGGGTCGGCCGGAAACTCCAGTCCCAGTTCAGCCGGGAACGCGGGCTACGCCAGGTCACGACCTCCCTGGTTTCGGCGGCGGACCCGCAGGCCGTGGGCGCGGCGCTCAAGGACGGCGTCGCAGAGCTGATCCCGGCCGATCTTCCGCATCGCGCGATCCTGCTCGACCCTTCCCAGGCCTCGGTCTCCCTGCAAGCGCTGCGGAGCGAGCAGATCGTGGCCACCACCTCGCTGCCCGAGTGGCTCGCCCAGCGGGTGTTGCCGCATCCGGCGACCATGGCGGCCCCGCTCGTGCTGCCCGACCGGCCGGCCGGCGATTCGCAGGTGGGCGTACTGCTGATCGGGGCGCCCGACCGGGTCCTGCGCGCGATCCGGGACTCCGTGCGGGCGCTCACCGCCCAGGCCGCGCTGGCCATGGACCGCATCCAGCTCGGGCAGGAACTGCTGCGGCGCAACAACGAGGAGTACTTCCGCGCGCTCGTCCACAACACCGCCGACGTCATCCTGATCCTGGACGGGAACGACCGCGTCCGGTACGCCAGCCCGGCGGCGACGGCGATGTTCGGCACCTCCAGCGTCCTCAAGATGCCGCTGCTGGACCTGGTCGACCCCAGCAGCAAGGTCCAGGCCGCCGCCGAGCTGCAAGCGGTGTGCCGCACCGGCGACCGGGCCGTCCGGGGCTCCGACTGGACCGTACGCGGTCCGAACGGCCCCGCGTTGCAGGCGGAGGTGGCCTGGCGGGATCTGCGCGCCGACTCGGCCGTCCAGGGCATCGTCGTGACGCTGCGGGACGTGACCGATCGCCGCCGGCTGGAGCGGGAGCTGACCCATCGGGCGTACCACGACGCGCTGACCGGCCTGCCCAACCGCGCGCTGTTCGCCGAACGGCTGCAACAGGCGCTCGCGCACGCCGACCAGAACCTGACCGTCGTCGGCGTGTTGATCCTCGACCTCGACGACTTCAAGATCGTCAACGACACGCTGGGCCACAACCTCGGCGACGAGCTGCTCATCGGGGTCAGCCACCGGCTCAGCGAGCTGCTGCGGCACCGGGACATGGCGGCCCGGCTGGGCGGGGACGAGTTCGCCGTCATCATCGAGGACGCGGCCGACCTAGCCGCGGTCGAGGACGTGGCCGCCCGGATCGTGACCGCTTTCCGGGAGCCGCTGCTGGTGCAGGGTCAGCTGGTCAACGGCTCGGTCAGCGTGGGCGTGGCGACCAACTCCGAAGCCGTCGACAGCGCCGAACTGTTGCGCCACGCCGACCTGGCCCTCTACGTCGCCAAGGGCGAGGGTAAGGGACAGTGGCGGCGCTACCAGCCCGATCTGCATACCGCGATCACCGAGCGCCTCACCTTGCGGACCGAGTTGGACGCCGCGCTCGCCGGCGACCAGCTCGACGTCGAGTACCAGCCGATCGTCGCGCTGAGCAGCGGCCACACCGTCGGCTTCGAGGCGCTCGTCCGCTGGAACCACCCGACGCGGGGCCGCCTGGGACCGCAGGCCTTCATCGACCTGGCCGAGGAGTCGGGGCTCATCGAGCCGATCGGCGAATGGGTGCTCCGGCACGCGATCGAGGCCGCTCAGTCATGGCAGGGCAACGGCCGCACGAACCGGCCCTACGTCAGCGTCAACGTTTCGGCCTGGCAGTTCCGCAACTCCACGTTCGCCGACCAGGTCCTGGCCAAACTCACCGACCACGGCGTCGCCCCCGGTCTGCTGATGCTCGAGATCACCGAGAGCCTGCTGGTACGCGACGACGACCGGCTCTGGCGTGACCTGGCCCGGCTCCGGGAGGCGGGCGTACGCATCGCGATCGACGACTTCGGCACCGGTTACTCCTCCCTGAGCTACCTGCGCGCGGTCCCGCTGGACGTGCTGAAGATCGACCGCCAGTTCACCTCGACGATCGCCGCGTCGGCCAAACAGCGGGCCCTGGTCGACGGCATCGTGCGGCTGGCGCACACGCTGGGCCTGGAGGTGATCGCCGAGGGCATCGAGACGTCGGCCGAGTCGACGCTGCTGACCGTGCTGGGGTGCCCCTACGGTCAGGGTTACCTGTTCGCCAAGCCGTTGCCGCTCCCCGCGACTTACGCGTGGCTGGCCCGTCACTAGGCCTAGGCTGGGCGGATGAAGATCGCAGTCGTCGGCGGCACCGGGCTCACCGGCCGCGAGGTAGTCCGGGCCGTGGAAGCCCAAGGTCATCAGCCAGTCGTGATCGCGCGCTCGCTGGGCGTCGACATCATCACGGGCGACGGCCTCGATGCCGCGCTCAGAGGGGTCAGCGCGATCATCGACGTCTCGAACGCCCCGGCGGAGGACGCCGAGGCGGCCCGCCAGTTCTTCGGCACGGCCACCGGCACGCTGCTCGCCGCGGCCACGCGGGCCGGCGTCGGCCACCACGTGGTGCTGTCCATCGTGGGCATCGACCGCGTCGCGGGAAACCCGCACTACGCGGGCAAACTGCGTCAGGAGGAGGTCGCGCTCGCGGGCCCCGTTCCGGCCACGGTGGTACGCGCGACGCAGTTCCACGATTTCGCCGCGATGGTGGTCGGCTGGTCGGCGAGCGACGGCGTCGCCCCGATCGCGCCGTTGCTCGTGCAGCCGATCGCGGTCGCGGACGTGGCCGACGCCCTGGTGGCGGTCGCGCTGGACACCCCGGTCGGCGGCATCGTCGAGGTGGCCGGGCCGAAGCCGGAGGATCTCGTGGACATGGCCCGGCGGACGCTCGGCGTACGCGGGCAGACCGTCGAGCTGGCGCCGAGCTGGCAGGGCCGGTTCACCGTGGAGATGGCCGGCGAGGTGCTGCTTCCCGGGCCGGACGCGCGGATCGCCCCGACGACCTTCGAGCAGTGGCTGGCGAACGATCCCGCGAACCAGCCGGGAGCCGCATAAACACCCTGGAGGCGGGTATCGCCCCTCCCGGAGGGAAGGGGGATGCGCCCATGGCGACCACCAAGAAGGCCGCGACCAAGGCGACGGCGAAGAAGGCCGGCAGGAGCAGTCAGCCGCGGCTGGGCCAGGTCAGTTCGGAGATCCAGAAGTTCGGAAGCGTCGTGGAGCTGCCGATCGGTCTGTCCTACGAGGCCCGGATGTACTCGTGCGAGCGGCTGAACCGGATTCTGGCGGACACCCAGGTCCTGTACGCGCTGTACAAGAAGTATCACTGGCTCATGCGCGGGCCGACCTTCTACCAGCTGCATCTGTTGCTGGACAAGCACGCGGGCGAGCAGCTGGCCCTCGTCGACCTCGTGGCCGAGCGGGTGCAGACGCTGGGCGGGGTGGCTGTCGGCGATCCTCGGCACGCGGCCGAGCTGACCCGGATCCCCCGGCCGCCGGACGGCGTCGAGGAGGTCCCGGCGATGCTCTCCCGCTTGCTCCAGGCGCACGAGACCATCCTCGAAGACGCCCACGACGCCGCCTCCCGAGTCGAGGAGGAGGGCGACGACGGCAGCGACGACCTGCTCGTCTCCGACGTCATCCGAACCGGCGAACTCCAGGTCTGGTTCCTGTCCGCGCATCTGGTGGACACGCCGACGACGGTGGCTCGCTGAGTCAGGCGTACGCGGCGGGCAGGGTCACGGTGACGACCAGCCCGCCGCCGGACCGGGGCCGGGCGACGACCTCGCCGCCGTGCGCGCGGGCCACCGACCGCACGATGGACAGGCCGAGCCCGGCGCCCTTCGAGGTGACCAGCCGCTCGTCGTCGAGCCGCCGGAACGGCTCGAAGAGCCCCGGGATGTCGTAGGGCGGGATGGTCAGCCCGCTGTTGGCGACTTCCAGCTCCACCCCGCCGTCCGGGCGTACGCGGCTCGTGACGCGCGCGAAGCCGCCCGCGTGGTTGTGCCGGATCGCGTTCTCGACGAGGTTCTGCGCCAGCCGTTCCAGCAGGATCGGATCGCCGATGGTGACCGCCTCGGCGGCGTTCTCCGTGAGCGTGACCTCGGCCGTCCGCGCCTCGTCGGCGGCCTGCGCGACGACGTGGCTGACGACGTCCGCGAGGTCGATCTCGGCCCGCTCCAGCACCTCGTTCTCCGAGCGGGCCAGCAGCAGCAGTCCGTTGATCAGCCGTTCGTGCCGGCTGTTGATCTCCAGCAGGGTCTCCCCCAACTGCTTCACATCCGCCGACGCCGTCTTGCGGTTCATCGCCACCTCGACGAGCGCCCGGTTCAGTGTCAACGGCGTACGCAGCTCGTGGGAGGCGTTGGCGACGAACCGTCGCTGGCCCTCGAACGACCGGTCGAGCCGCTCGACCATGGTGTCGAAGGTGTCGGCCAGTTCTTTGACGTCGTCGTCGCCGCCCTCCAACGCGATGCGTTCGTGCAGGCTCAGATCGGCGCCCCGCGCGTTGGCGATCCGGCGGGCCGTCTCGGTGACCCGGTGCAGCGGTGCGAGCACCCGCCCGGCGATCAGCCAGCCCAGGGCGACGGAGGCGACGCCGACGATGCCGAGCGCGATGCCGCCCTGGGTGAGCAAGGAGGTGAGCGCATCCGTACGCAGCTTCCGCTGCTGTTGCTCCAGATACTTCGGCACGTCGCTCGCGTTGATCTGCTGCCCGCTGCCCGAGACCAGGTACGGCTCGTCGGCCAGGCCGTCCGGCAGGGTGTCCGGGCCGGGCGTGCTCTTCGGACTGCCCTTGATCTGGCCCGACATCTTGATCTGCACCATGTTCCCGGTCCCCGGCAGCTGTTGCTGGACCAGCAGGAAGGTCACGCCGAGCAGGACCATGCCGGCCATCAGGAACAGGCCGCCGTAGACCAGGGTCAGCCGCATGCGCAGGGTGGGCCGGAATCGGCGACGGCTCATGGGATCCGGTACCCCTCTCCAGGAAGCGTCTCGATGACGGCGGGCTCGCCGAGCTTGCGGCGCAACTTCAACACGGTGAGCCGGACGGCCGAGGTGAACGGGTCGGCGTTCTCGTCCCAGACCTTCTCCAGCAGGTGCTCGGCGCTGACCACCGCGCCGTCCGCCCGCAGCAGCTCGGTCAGCAGCCCGAACTCCTTCTTGGAGAGCAGGACGTACTTGTCGCCCCGGAAGACCTGCCGGCGGGCGGGGTCGAGGACGATGCCGGCCCGGCGCAGCACCGGCGGGACGGCCGGGCGGGACCGGCGGCCCAGCGCCTGGACGCGGGCGGCCAGCTCGGCGAAGGCGAACGGCTTCGGCAGGTAGTCGTCGGCGCCGAGGGACAACCCGTTCACTCGGTCGCCGATCTCCGCCGCAGCGGTCAGCATCAGCACCCGGGCCGCCGACTCCGAGGCGACCACCTCCCGGCATACGTCGTCGCCGTGCACCTTCGGCAGGTCCCGATCGAGCACGACCACGTCGTAGTCGTTGACGCCCAGCCGGTCCAGTGCGGCCTCGCCGTCGAGCGCCACGTCGACCGCGTGAGCATCGTCACGCAGCCACTCCGCGATCGCCTCGGCCAGGAGGCGTTCGTCCTCCACCACGAGAATGCGCATCAGCCCGCAAACCCCTTCAAAATCCCCGTGACCTGCGCGGTCACCGCTCCATGGTGACGCGCCGTGATGTTTCTCCGGCGTTAGCGCTTTCGGAAGCGCCCCCGAAACAGCTCGACGCGTTGACTCAGCGCCCTAGCGGCCGCACTCCGCGGGCCGCCCGGCAAGGAGACGAAATCATGAACAGAAGGCTCCTCGTCGCGACGGCCAGTGTGCCGATCGCGTTGCTGTTCGCGCTGTCGGGCTGTGGCAAGTCCGGTAACACCGACAACGGGGTCGCCTCGGTCGGCGGCACCGCCAGCGCCAGCCCGAGCGCGTCCAAGACCCGTTCCGCCGCCGAGGAGCAGGAGCGGGCGCTCAAGTTCGCCCAGTGCATGCGCGAACACGGCGTGGACATGCCCGACCCGGAGATCAAGGACGGCAAGATCCAGATGCGGATCAACGCCCAGCCGGGGACCGACGTCGACGCCGCCCAGAAGGCGTGCAAGGACTACGCGCCCGACGGCGGCCCCGGCGGCAAGCCCGACGCCGAGATGCAGAAGAAGCAGCTCGACTACGCGAAGTGCATGCGCGAGAACGGCGTCGAGAAGTTCCCGGACCCCGATCCCAACCAGGGCGGCATCCGCATCGACGGCAGCATCGCCGACGACCCTGATTTCCCGAAGGCGCAGCAGGCCTGCGAGAAGATCATGGGCGAGCCTGCGATGAAGGAGACCCAGAGCTCATGACGGTCCCCACGGAGGAGACGGCGACCGGCGTACGCGCCAAGCGCCGGAAGAAGGGACGCGGCGGGAAGCTGATCGGCGCCGGCGTCGCCGTCCTCGCGGTCGGCGCGGCGACCGCGGCCACCCTCGGCTTCGGGTTCGCCCCGGAGAAGGCCGCGGACAACCAGCAGCAGCTGCCGCCGACGACCGCGAAGGTCACCAAGCAGACCCTCAACGACACCCAGAACGTGTCCGGCGACCTCGGGTACGGCGACTCGACCGCACTGGCCGCCCGCATGCAGGGAACCGTGACGTCACTCCCGTACGCCAGCTCGGTCTTCCAACGCGGGAACGCCGTCTACAAGGTGAACAACACCCCGGTCGTGCTCATGTACGGCACCGTTCCGGCGTACCGGGAATTGAAGGTGGGCGACGAGGGCGCCGACGTCAAGCAGCTGGAGCAGAACCTGAAGGCGCTGGGCTACTCCGGTTTCACCGTCGACAGCAAATACACATCGGACACTGCCGATGCGGTGAAGGACTGGCAGGAGGACCTCGGTCTCGACGAGACCGGCCGGGTCGAGCTGGGCCGGGTGCTGTTCGCTCCCGGCGCCATCCGAGTCGACAGCGTCAAGGCGTCGCTGGGCGGCGAGATCGGCCCGGGACAAGAGGTCTTGTCCTACACCGGGACCAGCCGCGTGGTCACCGTTCAGCTGGGCATCGGCGATCAGCGGCTGGCCAAGAAGGGCACGGCCGTCTCGATCCAGCTGCCCGACGGCAAGAAGGTCGACGGGACGGTTCAGCGTGTCTACACCGTCATCGAGGCCAGTGACGACCCCAACGGCGACGCGGAGACGAAGATCGAGGCGCAGCTGACGCTGAAGGACGCGAAGGCGGCGGCCGGCCTCGACGTCGCCTCGGTCGAGGTGGTCTTCACGGCGGCCGAGCACAAGGACGTGCTGACCGTCCCGGTCGCCGCACTGGTAGCGCTGTCCGAGGGCGGCTACGGCGTCGAGATCGTCGACGGGGCCGGCACGCACTACGTGAAGGTCGAGACCGGGTTGTTCGCGGGCGGCCGGGTCGAGGTCACCGGCGACGGCATCGCCGAGGGCATCACCGTCGGGATGCCGAAATGATCGAGCTGACCGGCGTCTCGAAGGTCTACCCGGGCGGCGTGCACGCGCTGCGCGACGTGAGCCTGACGATCGGCGAGCGGGAGCTGATGGCGATCGTCGGGCCGTCCGGGTCGGGCAAGTCGACGATGCTGCACGTGCTGGGCACGCTCGATCGGCCCAGCGCCGGCCGGGTGACGATCGACGGGTACGACATCTCGCGCCTCTCGGACCGGCAGCTGTCGGCGTTGCGGGCGACCCGGATCGGCTTCGTGTTCCAGCAGTTCCACCTCGCGCCCGGGGTCAGCGCGCTGGACAACGTCGCCGACGGGCTCCTCTACAGCGGCACCGGCCTCGGCGAACGTCGCCGGCGCGCGAACGTGGCGCTGGAGCGGGTCGGGCTCGGTCACCGGATCGACCACGAACCCCACGAGTTGTCCGGCGGCGAACGGCAGCGGGTCGCCATCGCCCGGGCCGTCGTCGGCGAACCGCCCGTGCTGCTGGCCGACGAGCCGACCGGGAACCTCGACTCCTCGTCGGGGGCGGGCGTGATGAAGCTGCTCCGCGAGCTGCATTCGGCGGGCACCACCGTCGTGATCATCACGCACGACCGGGAGATCGCCGCCACGCTGCCTCGCCAGGTCCACATGCGCGACGGCGAGATCGTCGGCGACGACGTCCCGGACGAGGCCGCTGCGCTGGGCGTACCACTGGAAGGAGCGCGACCGTGACCGCGAGTCTGGACCACCGGCCGCGGTTGACCCCGGCCCGCATGGGACCGCGCGACATCGTGCGGGTGGGGGCCGCGGGCCTGCGCACCCGGCCGACCCGCGCGTTGCTGTCGGCGCTGGGCATCGCGATCGGCATCGCCGCGATGATCGCGGTGGTCGGCATCTCGTCGTCCTCGCAGGCGGACCTGGACCGCAAGCTGGCCGCGCTGGGGACGAACCTGCTGACGGTCTCGCCCGGGCAGACGATGTTCGGCAAGGACGCCAGCCTGCCCGAGGAAGCCGAGTCGATGATCGAGCGGATCGGCCCGGTGCAGGCCGTGTCGGCGGTCGGCAAGGTCAGCGGCGTGAGCGTCTACCGGTCCGACAAGATCCCGAAGGCCCAGACCAACGGGCTCGCCACCTTCGCGGCCCGGCTGGACCTGCTGGAGACCGTCGGCGCGAAGCTCCGAAGTGGAGTGTGGCTGAACGAGGCGACGGCGCGTTACCCGGCGGTGGTGCTCGGCAACGCGGCCGCCCAGCGGCTGGGCATCAGCCACGCCGGACCCGACGTCGAGATCATCGTCGGCGGGAGCAAGTTCACCGTGGTCGGCATCCTCGAACCGGTGGCCCTCGCGGACGAACTGGACCCCGGCGTGATCATGGGCTGGCCGGTCGCGGCGGACAAGTTCGACTTCGACGGCCACGCGACGACGGTCTACACGCGGTCGGACGAGAGCCAGGTCGAGGCGGTACGCGCAGTGCTCGGCGCGACGGCGAACCCGGAGAACCCGAGCGAGGTCAACGTGTCCCGCCCGTCCGAGGCGCTGACCGCGCAACGGGCGGCCGGGGCGGCCTTCACCGGGCTGCTGCTCGGCCTCGGCGCGGTGGCGCTGCTGGTCGGCGGGGTCGGCGTGGCCAACACGATGGTCATCTCGGTCCTCGAACGCCGGGCCGAGATCGGTCTCCGGCGCTCGCTCGGCGCCACGCGCGGGCAGATCCGGGTGCAGTTCCTCGCGGAATCGCTCCTGCTGTCCGCCCTCGGCGGCGTCGGCGGCCTGCTCCTGGGCATCGGCGTGACCACCGGGTACGCGTACTACCAGGGCTGGCCGACCACCGTGCCCGCCTGGGCGACCGTCGGCGGCGTCGCCGCCACCGTCGTGATCGGCGGGATCGCCGGGCTCTACCCGGCCATCCGGGCCGCCCGCCTTTCCCCTACAGAGGCACTCGCCGCCCCCTGACCCTGCTGTTGTGGTGCCTCACTTGAGATGCAGATCAGGGATGTGCAGGCTTCCCGTACGCGGGAAAGGCTGCACATCCCTGATCTGGCACCCAAGAAAGCGCGGGACCCCTTCAGGGGACGACGGCCACCGGCCACTTCCCCGTGCGGACCAAGCGGGCCGCGACCGATCCGACCAACCGGTGCCCAGGCTGGGCCGACGCGCCCACGATGACCGCGTCGGCCTTCAGGTCGTCGGCCGCGGCCCGCAGCTCGCCGAACGGGTCGCCCCGCCGGGTCAGGAAGGTCACCGGTACGCGCATCTCCTCGGCGAGCTGGCGTACCTCGTGACGCAGTTCCGTCTCCAGTTCGTCGAAGGTCCGCTGCTGTGCCGCGGCGGCCCCCGTGATCATCGACGTCCAGGCGTGCGGCTCGGCGACATACACCACGGCGAGCTGGCTGTTCTGCCGTCGTGCCATGCCGCAGGCGTACGCCGTCGCCCGCATGGACGTCTCCGAGCCGTCGATGCCGACCATGATCAGCCGGGGGCCGTCCGTTCCCCGCTCCCACGGCGAGACCGCGCAAGCAGGCCCGTATCGCACTACGGAGAGGGGTTCGGCGGTCATGACCTCGTCGCCGCCTTCGCACCGGCAGCCGAGCCCGTGGCCGACGCCGAACCCTCGGCCGACGCGGCGTCCCCGGTGGCGGCCGCCGACGGCTTGGCGCCCAGGTCGATCGTCGTCCGCAGGGTGATCGGCTTGAAGGCGATGGCCGCGATGAGGCCGACGACCGCGATGGCCGCCGAGATCAGGAAGATGTGCCCGGTCGCGTCCCCGTACGCCGCCCGCACGATGTGCTGGAAGGCCTCGGGCAGCGCGTTGAGGTTGAGGGCGCTGGTCTTGCCGGTGCCGCTCGCCTGGATGCCGGCCTGGGCCAGGCTCTCCGTGATGTTGGCGGTGACCCGGTTGGCCAGCACCGCGCCGAGGACCGAGACCCCGACCGTGCCGCCCAGCGACCGGAAGAACGTCACCGAGGCGCTCGCCGCGCCCATCTCCTGGAGCGGGACGTCGTTCTGCACCGCCAGGACGAGGTTCTGCATCGTCATGCCGACGCCGATGCCGACCAGGGCCATGCCGAGGCCGACGAGGCCCAGCGGGGTCTCGTGGTCGATCGTCGACAGCACCAGGAAGCCGCCGATCAGCACGACGGTTCCGGCCACGATGAAGCGCTTGACGGTGCCGCTGCGCGAGATGAGCCGTCCGGTGATCGTCGAGGAGACCAGGACGCCGGCCATCATCGGGATGGTGAGCAGGCCAGCCTCGGTGGGCGTGTAGCCGCGCCCGATCTGGAAGTACTGGCCGAGGAAGACCGCGCCGCCGAACATCGCCATGCCGACCGCGAGGCTCGCGATGATCGACAGGGCCGGCGTACGCCGCCGGATGATCTTCAGCGGGACGACGGGCTGCGCCGCCCGGGATTCCACCCAGACCGCGATCGCCAGGACCACCACGCCCACACCGACCATGACGCCGGACTGCCAGGAGATCCAGTCGAACGAGTTGCCGACGAAGGAGACCCAGATCAGCAGGACCGAGACGCCGGCTGCGATGAGGCCCGCGCCCCAGTAGTCGATCTTCACGTTAGCCTGGCGGACGGTCGGCAGGTGCAGCGTCTTCTGCAGGACCAGGAAGGCCAGCGCCGCGATCGGCACGCCGACGAAGAAGCACCAGCGCCAGCCCAGCCAGGAGTCGACGATGACGCCGCCGAGCAGTGGGCCGCCGACGGTGGCGAAGGCCATCACCCCACCGAGGTAGCCGTTGTACCGGCCACGCTCACGCGGCGGGATCATCGCCGCGATCACGACCTGGACCAGCGCCTGGAGTCCGCCGACGCCGATGCCCTGGAAGGCGCGGGCGCCGATCAGCTGACCGGCGTTCTGCGCGAGCCCGGCGAGGATCGACCCGGCGACGAAGATCACGATCGCGATCTGGACCAGGAGCTTCTTGTTGAACAGGTCGGCCAGCCGGCCCCAGATCGGGGTGCTGGCGGTGGCGGTCAGCAGGGTCGCCGTGACCACCCAGGTGTACTGCGTCTGCGTACCGTTCAGCGCACCGAGGATCTTGGGCAGCGCGGTCGAGACGACCGTGCTGCTGATCATGGCGACGAACAGGACCAGCAGCAGACCGCTCAGCGATTCCATCACCTCGCGGTGATTCATCGGTGCGGCGGCGTCCGAGCGGGCTGCGGCTTCCGCCGAAGCGGGGGGAGCGGTGCTCACGATGGTGCCTCCAAGGGATCAACCACCAGAATCCCACAAACTTGCCGGGTGGGCAAAGTTTCCCAAAGTGCAATTATGCACAGCGGTAGAATTCGGGTGTGACCACCGAGACGATCGCGCCCGCGCCCGAGGGGCTGAGGGAGCGGAAGAAGGCCGCCACCCGCCAGGCGCTGCACGAAGCGGCGCTGCGCCTCGCCGTCGAGAAGGGGTACGCCGAGGTCACCGTCGATGCCATCGCCGACGCCGCGCTGGTCTCCCGCCGCACGTTCTCGAACTACTTCGGGAGCAAGGAGGACGCCCTCCTCTACGGCGATCGCAACCGGGGTGAGCAGCTCGTCGAGCAGCTGCGTGCGCAGCCGGCCGACCGGACCGCCTGGCAGGCGTTGCGCGGGAGCGCCGCCCAGCTCTACACCGGTCTGGAGAACCTCGACGCGCAGTGGGTCGCCCAGCTCCGGCTGGTCCGGCGGCATCCGGCGATCCTGGCCCAGCAGGTGGCCAACCACGGCCGGCTCGAACAGGGCCTCGCCGACGAACTGACCGCCCGGCCGGGTGGGCTCGACCCGCTGGCGGCGCGCGTACTGGCGGCCGCGTTCCTCGCCGCGCTCCGGGCGGCCATCACGGTCTGGCTCGACGAAGGCGGCCGACGGCGAAGGCTGCCGGAGACGGTCGACCGCGCCCTCGACGAGCTGGCGAAGCAGTACTCCTGAGATGCCCGAGGGCGACACCGTCTGGAACACGGCCCGGTCCTTGGACCGGCTCGTCGGGCAGACTTTGACCGGCTCGGACTTCCGCGTACCGCAGTTGGCGACGGCCGACCTGACCGGGCGCGCCGTCGAGTCCTCGGCCAGCCGGGGCAAACATCTGCTCCTGCGGCTCAGCGGCGGGGTGACCCTCCACTCCCATCTGCGGATGGACGGCTCCTGGCGCGTCTTCGCCGCCGGTGAGCGGTTGAGCGGCAAGCCCGCCCACCTGATCAGGGTCGTCCTGAAGACGGACGGCGCGGCGGCGGTCGGCTATCACCTGCACGAGCTGAAACTCGTCCGCACCACCGGCGAGCAAGCGCTCCTGGAGCATCTCGGCCCGGACCTGCTCGGCGACGACTGGGACCCCGCCGAAGCCGTACGCCGTCTCGCAGCCGATCCGGCCCGGGAGATCGCCGAGGCGCTGCTCGACCAACGGAACCTCGCCGGTATCGGCAACCTCTACAAGGCGGAAATTCTTTTCCTGCAAGGGATCTGGCCCTGGACTCCGGTCGGCGAGGTGGCCGGCCTGCCGAAGCTCGCCGACCTCGCCCATCGGCTGCTCATCGCCAACAAGGGCCGCTGGACGCAGAGCACCACCGGTTCACTACGCCGAGGCGAGACGACGTACGTCCACGGCCGCCGGTCGATGCCCTGCCGACGCTGCGGCACCCTGATCCGCAAGCAGGAACAGGGCGAGCGAATCACCTATTGGTGTCCTACGTGTCAACCCGGGCCCGTGGGTAGATGATGGGTCATGGACCAGTGGGTGGTACTGACCCAGATCGCCCTCGCTGCCGTGCTCGGCGCGTCGATCGGGCTGGAACGGGAGCTCAACGCGCAACCGGCCGGCCTGCGTACGCACATGCTGGTCAGCCTGGGCGCGGGGCTGTTCACCCTGTCCGGGGCCTACCTGCCGGGCGATGACCCGACTCGCATCGCCGCCCAGGTCGTGACCGGCATCGGCTTCCTCGGCGGCGGCGCGATCCTCCGCGAGGGCGCCAACATCCGTGGTCTCACCACGGCCGCCTCGCTCTGGGTGACCGCCGCGATCGGCACCGCCGTCGGGCTGCGCTGGTGGTTCCCAGCCGTCGCCGCGACCGCACTGGCCCTCCTCGTCCTCTCCCTGGTGAAGTACGTCGAACGAGAGGCGCTGCCGCGCCGACGGCTGCTGGAGATCACCCTGACCCTCGAACCGGACGCTCGGCTCGACCGCGTCGAGCAGGAGGTCATGGACGCGCTGCCCCGCTCCCGGATTCTCAAGGTCTCGTACTCCCTCACCGGCCAGGCCCTGGTACTGACGTCGCAACCGCAGAACGGCACCAGCCTCAGCGTCATCGGCGAACGGCTGCGCGGGCTGGCCGGCGTACACGGGGTCGAAATCAGCCGCTGAGGCTCGCATAATGGCCGCATGTCTGGAAGCGCTCCCACAGACGACCTCCGGCGATCGAGGATCGCTACCTCGGCCCTCTTCCTGCTCTTCGGCACGGCGCTCGGCGCCTGGACCGCCCGCATCCCGGCGATCAAGAGCCACCTCGGGCTCACCGACGGCACGCTCAGCCTCGGCCTGCTCGCCTTCGCCTTGGGCGCGATCATCGGCATGCAGGTCGCCGGGCGGCTGGTCGATCGGCTCGGCAGCTCGCGCGTACTGATCCCGGTCGCGTTCGCCGAGGGAGCCGCCCTGATCACCCCGGCCTTCGCCCCGAACCTGGCCGTGCTGATCGTCTGCCTGCTCGCCTTCGGCACCGTGCACGGCCTGCTCAACATCTCGATGAACGCCAATGCCGTCGAGATCCAGCGGGCCTGGGGCAAGCCCATCATCACGTCGTTCCACGCCGTCTACAGCGTCGGCGGCTTCCTCGGCGCCGCGTACGGCGGGCTCTTCGCCTGGGCCGACCTCAGCCCGCAGGTCACCTTCCTCAGCCTCGCCGCGCTGCTCACGGTCCTCGCCGCGGCCTGCTCCCGGTTCGTCCTGCGCGCCGCGCCAATTCCGTCGACTCCCGACACTCCACAACAGACTTCCGGGGTGTTCCTGCTCGGTGTCCTCGCCTTCTGCTGCCTCGTCGGCGAAGGCGCCGCGGCCGACTGGAGCTCCGTCTACCTCCGCGACGGCCTGCGCAGCACCGCCGGATTCGCGGCGGCGGCCTACGCGGCGTTCGCGATAGCCATGACCGGCGGCCGTCTCGTCGGCGACCGCCTGGCCGCGCGGCTCGGTCAAACACAACTGGTACGCGCAAGCGCAGCGCTCGCCGCCGTCGGTCTCGCCGCCGCCCTCGCGATCGGCCACCCCATCGCGGCCGTGGTCGGCTTCGGCTGCCTCGGCGCCGGGCTGGCCTGCATCGCGCCGCAGGTCTTCGCCGCCGCCGGCAACCGGAACCCGGCCCGAGCCGGGCAGGCGATCGCCCGCGTCGCCGCCATGGGGTACGCCGGATTCCTGGTCGGCCCGGTCGTCATCGGGGCGTTCGCCCAACTCACCAGCCTGCGCTGGGCGTTGAGCGTACCCGTGGTGTTGACGATCTTCGTGGCCTTGACCGCCGCGGCGCTTCAGCCCCAGTCGGGCAGATTGTGGCCGATCAGCTGGCACCGCGCGTAAAGGTGGGTCTGGTGCGGGGCCGGACTGCCCTCCGGCGGCGCCCAGTCCTCCGCGATCAGCTCCAGAACGGCGAAACCGTGCCGCGTGAGCAGATCGCGCAACTCCTCCCGTGGGTACGCGGTCAGCGGCACCTTCTCCCCGAGGAAGTCCCGGAGCAGGTAGTCGGTGTCGCCCTCGACCATGCCCAAGGCGAAGAACGCGCCGTGCTTGAGTTCCCGCCGGACGTCCTCGAGAACATCCTCGATCTCCGTACGCGGCAGCACGAGCAGCGAGAAGAACGCCACCGCGGCGTCGAACCGGTCCTCGACCGGATGCAGACCACCCAGATCGTGCAGATCCCGCTCGACGAAGATCGCGCCGGGAACCTCGTGCCGGGCGATGTCCAGCATCACCGGCGACGCGTCGACGCCGACCACCTCGCAGGCGCCGTCGACAAGCTGCCGAGCCGTGGGTACGCCCGTCCCACAGCCGACGTCGAGCACGATCGGCGGCCGATGCCGCGTCTCCCGCAACCGTTCCAGCAGCCAATCGCCCGTCGCGTACTGGCCGGGCCGATCAGAGAACGCCTCGCCGTAATGCGCGCCGATCGAGTCGAAGACCCGGGCGAGGTCGGGCCGAACCTCCTGCGCCACTTCTTGCGCCACGCCCTTCATCCTCCCAGCTCCCACCCCTCCCCACCCCCTCTTTCCCCCTTCCCCTCCCTCTCCCCCTCCCCCCTCTTTTCGTTGATCATGGAGTTAACTGTGGTGTCGTCGGTGTGTCATGACCGGAAAC